>NZ_JAEMUE010000009.1:0-3173 GCF_018342435.1 Neochlamydia sp. AcF65 | reverse complement strand
GCTACAGAAATAGACGTAAAAGATTTGCCCTTCGCTTCAACTTAATTGCAGCAATCTATAACTGGGAATTAAATACGTGAGTTTCGAAAGAGGTCTATTTATCCAGATACCAGGATGGATGGAAAAAGAGAGCCCTCCATCATTACGTCCAAGTATAGAAGGGTACTTAGATGACTTAAAACCTCATCTAATAGATCTTCAATCTCAGGCTAATCAAAAAGAAGAAACTCTAGGCTTTTTATCATCTTTGAACTTTTATTTAGAAACCTTTCATACAATGGTAAAAGAGATAGTGATACAAGCGACTCCTCAACGCAACATGAGAATGGTGGAAAATATTCAGACAAGTCTAAGCTCTGCTGACAAAGTCATAGTTATTGCAGGAAAAAGTCATCTTTTCGGCCCTGATACTTTTTCCGAAAGAGAAAGTCTTTCTATCAAGGAAGGTATTCAAATTATGGAGGAAAGTTTGTCACAACAACAGACTTCCTATATAATCCTTAATGCCCCCTCTCCATTTGATACTAGTGCGGAAACAGAGGATCTTATTAAGCCTCAATCTATTCCTCCAGAATGGCTAGATGAACCTATAGTGCCCGAGAAAGGCAAGCTAAAGGAGCACGAGAAGGATAAACCCAAACCTCAACCCAGCAACGTTTCTGCTACATCTAGCCCTTCACTATCTCAGGTAGATGGAGACACGTCTTGGAAAGGAAAATTGCAGGCTAGCAAAGCTAAAGCTCTAGCAATAAGCAGCCAAGATGCAATCCGCCAAGCCTTAAAATTTAATATTGAAAAATTAAAAACGGTAAATACTAGAGAATCTCTTGCTTTACAGTTTAAAGGAAGTTTTAAGGCAATATGGGGGGAGATAATGAGGAAACATTCTATAGCAACGGAAGATGATGTTATATTGGCTGATCTCCTAACAATCACTGTAAAAAAATTGATTGAATTGAAAAGTATCTAAGCTTTTTAAGATGGGGAAAGGAGAAACTAAAGTAAACCTTTCTAATAACATTTTTATTTCACTCGTTTAGATTTTAGCAATCTAATATCTTTGAAAAAGGAACGCCTAAGAAGGGCCTTGTTGCGTAAATGACCTAATAGTTGGTCTGTTTAAAAGCTTATCAAGTTAGTACCCATTGTCCTGGGGGCATTCCAAGTGCTGTCATCTTGTTCATCGCCAAAGATTTAGCATATAATTCCGCCCGCTGATAGTCTAGCTTTCTAGAGCGAAAATCTCTTCCAAAGCTTCTTTTAAAGCAGTACATCGCCGTTTCAGCAAGCGATCTTCTATGATAGCCACTAAGCTTTTTCCAAAGCTGCCTAGCCTCATCATCTCCTCCCAAGCCTTGAATGACTTTTAAGTTATCATTTCTTTTTTTCATCCACGGTTTGTCCGTCTCTTGGCTTAGCCTTCCTCCTCTTCTTGGAGGCACTACAGGATCTATACCCCGAACATAAGACGATCGATAGAAAGCTTGTCTATCATAAGCACCATCTCCATAAGTGGTCTTTACGCTCTTTGGCAGCTTGAGGATCATTTGGCTCGCCACTAAATCATCGGCTTTATTGCTCAATGCCACTTCACTCAAAATAATCTCATGCGAGTCTGGGCAAACGCTTAAGTGAATCTTTCTCCAAGCCTTCCGCTTTGCTTTGCCATGCTGGCGCACTTTCCACTCTCCTTCGCCATAAACTTTCACTCCAGTGGAATCAAAGACTATGTCTGTCGGACGCTTATGGCTTAGCTTTGTAAGCTCTTGCCCAAGCTCTTTAGCACGCCTACAAATGCGGGTATAGCAAGGAACAGGCAATCCCAAAGCCAGCAAAGTAATCAGCGATGACACAAACCCTCGCACAGCACGGAGGGGTAAATGATAAACCGCTCTAATCATCAACACGCATAGGATAGCGTCAGCAGAGTAAATTCTTGGACGGCCCTTCTTCCCCGTGCTTTTATTTTCCCTCCATCCTTTAATGGTTTCATCCGAAAACCATAAGGTTATGCTTCCTCTTTGTTCTAAAACTTTGTTATACTCGGACCAGTTACGTATGCGGTAGTTAAGCTTTTTTTCCATAGCTTGCCTATATTTTTGTTGTTGCAAACTAATTTTATAGCTCTTATGTGTTAAAGAGCAATCTTATCACATACACTTCTTAGCATTTACGCAACAACGCCCCTAAGAAGTACAAAACATGTGGAAAGGAGGGGAGAAGATTAAGGATGAATTTTTTATATCTTTGTTTGTTTTTTTATATCCACAAGTTTAAAGGCTGCTTTACAAGCCCTTGGCATTTCTAGACTAATCGCGCCGCAATTGCTTTTAACTGTTTCCTTGGTATGTCCATTACTGCTCTATTACCTAAAAAGATGGCCTTTTAGATGAATGCTTCTTATAGCTAAGGTGCTCATCCACTTTTTTTCAGAGCATTTGCTCCAGCATTTTGCCAATGAGGCGCTAGGACATAAAATTTTTTGCCTAAGTTGCCAACATTTTTACGTTTAGCAGATTCAGAGTGTTAATTAAATTCCTGAAGAGATTGGCATAGTCTCTGCCTCTATGCGTATAAACTATTAGCTGTTGCCAAACTTCGGTTGCAGCTTGATTTACTTTTGAAGGTAAGATAAAAGGCTTACTTTCCTCCTCATTTATTAACACATTTTTTTGGCAGACTTACCAACCGCACGCACATTTCCTGGAGAAATGAAGCAACCTTGTTTCTTAAGCTCTTTACATACTTTTATTGCTCAGGAGCAGGCTTTTGAAAAGCAAAAATCAATACATTCTTTTCAATGAACTTATCTACTCTTTTTTATAGGGCTTTTTTTACGCGTTATCCTCTGGAAGGGCAGCTTCTCCACCTATTTCATTTGCCCAACCAAAAAATCTTAAAGCCTCATCGGTTTGAAGATCACCATGTTCCAAGGAGCTCAACAATTCATCCACTTTTCTCCAATCATGGTCAGCTTCAGATAGACGAAAATAGCTTTCTTTGTAAGTTTCAACCACAGGCTCAATAACTTTAAAATACCGTACATAAAGGCTTTTCCATAAAGTCTCCTCCTTTGCCAAATTTTTCCATTGATGGCATGTCAGTTCAACTTCAAGGAGATCGGAAGCTTGCAAAAAAGAAAAAATATGTAATAGCAACTCATCGGGAAGCTG
>NZ_JAEMUE010000008.1:0-30841 GCF_018342435.1 Neochlamydia sp. AcF65 | reverse complement strand
ACTCATATGAATTTGGCTGCAAAACTTCGCTAGTCATCACTCATCAAGAAGGGTTAGCTTTAGATGTTAGTGCCATTCATGGCAATCCGTACGATGGGCATACGCTTGAAGAAGCTATTAAGAAAGCTCAACATAATAGCGGCAAGAACATCGAAGTAGCTTTTGTAGATAAAGGTTATCGAGGTCATACGGTAGAAGGCAAAAGCATATTTATTTCTGGGCAAAGAAAAGGCCTTACACAATGGATTAAGTCCCAACTTAAAAGGCGCCAAGCCATAGAACCTCATATCGGCCATATGAAGAATGATGGCAAACTGGGACGCAATTACCTTAAAGGCCGTTTGGGAGATTGTTTTAACGCCATTCTATGTGGAATTGGCCATAACATGCGTTTAATTTACAACTGGCTAATCGCTCAAAATTCTCCCAAGCGTCTTTATTCAGGCTAAAAAAACTCGTTTTCTTCTTTAAATTGCTTTAATGCTCTATCTTGAAGGCTACCTCCTGCTCTAAAACTCTTAATTTTTAGCCAATTTTCATACTCATCAACAAAAATTCTTGGATTTGCAGTTTTTTAACTTAGGTCTAAAAGAAAATTCATAATTTTTCTTTCTAATATGGATGCAATGAATAAATTTTTAAGGTTAATTCAGGTCGAACTAATTAATCTATCCAAAAACCTATTAAACTAAAAGTAAGAAATGCTTGCCAATAATTTACTTTTCTTTCCCATCTAACTACGAGGCGCCTAAATCTTCTTTGCAACCAAGGTATTGCTCCTTCAACTTGCCATCTCATTCTTTTTAAAGTAGAACTAGCCTTCTCAGTCGTTTTCCCGGGCTTTTTCCGCCTATAAATCCAAGGAAAAATTTTTCGTATTAATATCCTATCCCTTAAGCACTTAGCATCGCATCCTTTATCTGCTTCAAATATAGGAAAAAGCTCTAATAAATCTTTTATCTTATCGATGCAATGCTGAACTTGATTGATTAAAGGTTCTGCCATTTGGCGTTCATCTCCATTGGCAGCTGTGTTCTCAAAAGCTACAGGCCAGCCCTTTCCTTCTACTAATCAATGAGTGGTTGTTCCTTTTCCTCTATAGCCTTAAATCAATCTCTTGCCCTCCTCTCTTCCCCGCTAAAAAGACCATCGGCTACTAGGACGTTGCCAATCTAACTTTCCGGCAAGATCAAACCCCTCTTCCTGCCATCATCTCCTCCTTCGTACGAAAGAGAGATGATTATACGTGGCTAATCAAAAAAGTCTATTACTGAGATACATTCAAAGCTATAATTAGATGTTTCTAAAGCTTATTAAGATATTTTCTATTCTTCTGACCTCTTAATTCTTACGAGCTTTTTCTTAAACTATTATTGCTGAACCGAGAATAATTTACAGGCTTCGCTAAGCTCCTGGGTAGTAATGGCTCTCTCTTCAAATAGTAGCTTTAACGCTTGTTCTTTTTGCTCACCGTCAGACAATATTTCTCCATTATTTTCCAGGAAATGTTTTCGTTTCACCCAAAGTTTTAGCATATTAAAGAAGTCTGCCCTAGCAATTTTATCAAGCGTATCTTTAAATCTTAAATATACTTTTTCAAAGCAATATTGAACATACTTGAGCCGTTTGTTATAGTGCGAAAGAATCCAATCTTCTTTTTTCTGCTGCTCGGCCTTTTCCTTCTTGCACAGCAGGTCGTTATATCTATTGCATTGCAATTTAAGAAAAGAAGACAAATCTAAAAAAGTACTTTCCAAATCAAAAAAGGACATATAAGCTTTAATTAAGTTACACGTTCTTTTATTATTTTCAAGCACTTGTCTTTTTGCAGGGTCATCCCAAATTTTTTGAAAAGTCATGCCCTCCACCATACATTGTTTA
Source organism: Neochlamydia sp. AcF65 (assembly GCF_018342435.1). NCBI lineage: Bacteria > Pseudomonadati > Chlamydiota > Chlamydiia > Parachlamydiales > Parachlamydiaceae > Neochlamydia > Neochlamydia sp. AcF65. The sequence continues at coordinate 28,960 of NZ_JAEMUE010000008.1, read as the reverse complement.
AATGATCTTGCTCTCCTGCTAGTATTTATGGGTACAGACATACAAACGGGGTAGTTATCTTCCACAAACTTCCAATACATGCTATAAGTCGCAACGTCATCAAAATCGTGATCGGGTAAACTACCGCTGCCGATGATAACAGCTGTAGATTCTCTGGCCTCTACAATGAGACTCTTATAATAAAGAGGTTTGAATGGCTCACCAAATTGTTCTTCCCACTCTTTTAAAAATTTATTCTTGAGCTCTGAGTTTGCCAAAAGTCGCATAAAATTTTCATGTTGTTGTATAGCCTGATTCGTGTCATTTTTTCCGTCAAAGTAAACTCTGGCATTGAAAAGGTGAATCTCCTGGCCGTGGTCAAGGCTACGGGCAAAACTGTCTTCCAAATTGGCGATTTTATACTGCTCTTGAAAATCCTCCATCAGTTCAAGCTGAAGTGCCACCCGGCTTTCACTAATAAAAAGTGAGGAGATATTTTTCCTAAGCGCTTCAAATACCTTTGGACTACTTACCATCCGAAAAAGCCGATCCCATTTCGAATAGTAAAAATTAATTTCCTCCTCAATGCATTGAAAATGGGAAACTTTCCTAGGGAAGAATTTGACCACCAAATACATGGTTAACTCACGTTTTTTCATTAATTGCAACAGAGATTCTTGCATGGCGCTCTCAGGAACGAGAGCTTTAAACTTGTCGCTAAAATCACCAATCACCTGCAGCTTAGTACTGCTGTCCACCTGAAGCGAATTGGTCTCCAGATGAATGCGTTCCAGAAATAGTCGAAAATTATTTACACAGGGAAAGTTGCTCCATTTGAAACCCTCACCGAAATATAAATTATCAAAGACGCACTGAGATATATCGTCCATTTGGGTATAAGATTTTCTCAAACGCTGGCGGTTTTCTTCATAATAGACTTGGGCAACTTGCTGAATTTCTTTATCTACTTTCATCCACTCCAGCATCCATATGCAAAAATTTTCTCCGTGCTGCCGAGAAAAACCAGCTACCATAGTGATAATCTTATCTCCTAAATCTTTTACTTCTTTATCGATTAATTTTTTGACTTCTGGGCCAATGCTGCTTAAACAGGGAGGCTTCTCTCCAAGCTCGGGATCCTTAACTCGAATGCTTTGTACCTGGCTAAATAGCGGCCGATCTAGTCCGTTCTCAGGTTGGAGCTTTTCCTGAATATAAGCCGCATGATGTTTAAGAACACATGCCGCATAATTGGCTAAAAGGATGAGCTCCGAATTGTTGACCGGTGTGGAAGGATCTAAAAGTGACCGTCCATTTAAGAAATCTAGGCGTAAGTTGTCTCTATAGTATAAGCTTTTACCAGTTTCATCGGTCTTCTCCTTCATATATTCCCCGTCCTCCCTAATTATTGGCATGAGCTGCAGTCCATTGCCGTGCTTATCCAGCATAGTAATGAGCGGGCGCTCATCATTGTATGCTTTCGGCAAGCAGACCGGATGGTATGGAACCGCCCCAGGAGGACAAAATCGTTCAAAAAGACAGCAAATCCATTTAAACAATATGCTTTTAGAATAGTGAGCTTGGGCACAAGGCAGCTGATTAGCCAACATCTTGTGGATATAAAAATTCAAATCTGGCTGATCTAAAAATCGCTTTAAATCATTTTGCCCCATCTGAAATTCAAGTACTTTCAAGAAAAATACTAAGTCATGATAAAGTTCGAAATCACCCCGTGTTACCTCAAGGCTAGAGTTGTAGAATACAGATGCCCATGGTTTATCAAGAAAAATTGTATAGGCATCTATGCTGATAATCCAGTTATGTAGTGGTTGTTTCTCCTTTATCATCCTTGTCAGGTAATCTTGTGGTATATATTTTTCGCAAGGAATATTTACACATTCTTTTTCCCAGCCTCCAATAACACTTACTTTGGCATCTAGCTCGTAGTTTAATATTAGCTCAAGCTCCATCACAGCATGAATAAAGTCTATTTTTGACTGCTTCACCTGGCCTGGATAAACCATCACTGCCAAATCGCCAAATGGATGAATATAAGGTTGATAAAGTGTATGTAGTGAAGGGTGTAAGATGTCCATGTTTAAGTTCAAATTCAGGCGGCCTAAATGATTCTCAATATCGAATATCTTTTCTCTGAGATCATGGCTGATCATTGAATTCCGTTTTGGCTTTTCGGCTGATGGAAGGCCAAAGGAAATAGGATTGCTATTAGAAAGGATGCTGTTAGTATCGAATGCCAAATATTCGAGATTCCAACGCATGACGTGAGGAGCTAACATGAGGGGATAATGTGCCATCATTTTCCGCATTATACTGAGCCATAGAAGATGCTGGGGAGATAGGATATGGCGTCCATGCTCCCATAGTGACGGCCGATCGGTAATGAGCTGGGCCAATTCTCCGATGTCCTGCATCTCATACTCGGCGCTCAGAAGATGGATATCCTTGCTTGGCGAAGACGGGTCATTCTCTTCCAATTTTAGAATTTGAGAAAAAGTGGTACCAAGCTTGTCAATTCTACTCGCGAAAAGTTCTGAAAAATGCTTAGCTTTAGCTTGATCACCAACGATTCTGTAAGCAATTTTAAAATAAAAGATCAGCTCGTCTTTTTTATCTTTGAGAGTAGGAAAGGCAGAAAAACACTCCTTTTCCAAAAAGATGTTGAAGGCCTTAATTTTTTCATATCCACGTTCAAAACGTGGTAAATTGCCTAGCTTAAGTTCTCCAAATCCTTTAAGACCCTTCAAATAATCACTAAGATCTTTTTTAGCTACTTTGCGTTTTTCATCATTTTTGATTTCATCGTCAGATGGTAGCCATTGAAGCACTTTGTCTAGCTTCTTAGTCGATAATCGTTGGCAATTAGCTTTTCCTTCGATATTTTTCCAAGCCAATAGCATTTTATGATAATCAGAAGTAGGTTCGTCCAGCCCGGCCCGATAGATATCTCCAAGCAGGGCAACATGGCGCTTTGCTTCAACCCCTGTTTTTTTAAAATGGGGGAGCTGTATAACGTTGAGAGTTAAAGCTTTTTGAACATAAGGTGTGCTAAGTTCAGCCTCGGCTTCTCTGCTCAGCTCATCGACTTTATTTCCAAGATCTGTTTCTATCTGGCTTTCAAAGCTTGACAAAATTTTCATATGAAGTGAATGCAAACTAGGAGTTTCTGCGGAAAACGAATGAGTAATTTGAGCCGTGTTCAGTTTCTTGATAAAATCTTCAGTACTAGTAAAAGCATAACGAGTAAAAATCTTCTTCACTATCTGAAGATCTTGTTTAGCTTTTTCCCTATCGCAAGTCGCAATTTGTCCGATTGTTTCAAATAGCTTTATCAAAGTGGTAAAGTCTGCCTCAACCTGAGCCTGAATGCGAGATTTGCTATATGTGATCTGACCCAAAAACTTGTCTATATTTTCGATAGCAGCAAGGCAAGTACTTTTGCTTTTATTTAATTCCTTGATTAATTCTAATTTACTAGTCAGATCATTTGTTTTACTAATATGATGGTCAATTCGATTGGCTGGAAAAGTTTTTAGATCTTTTTCAAGTTGATTCCAATCAATTCCTGGCGGTACTTCAATAAAATGTTCTTCTACATGGAATTCTTTTAAATACTTTGCAAAAGCACCTTCAGAGCTTGGTTTGCTTTTTCGATCTGTTTTGCCTTTTGAGCCTGTTTTGCTTTTGGCTAATTTTCCAAGAATATGTATGTTAGAATCGTTGATCTCTTCCTTTGGCCAACTTGCACCAATCTTCTTTAATGATTCTTTCATCTTTTCAATGAGTTGTGGAAGATGATAAAGATATTTTAGTTCGACATAGGACTGCAGTAATTTACCGTATATAGTAAGGGATTTATCCTGATTTCTAAAAGTAGCCTCGGAGAATTGAAAAGGATTGGCTTGGCTCAACCGCTGAGACATGAGTTTTTTAAGGGTTTCGTTTTTTTTAGTATCACGTTTGATAATTTCCTTGAGGTCCGTATTGGTTGGATTTTTTCTGTTTTTCTTAGTTTGAATGCTTTCACCCTTTAAAAATACAAATTGATCGGCTAGCCTTTCAAAAGCTCTGGCCAGTTCCTTATTTTTCTTAGGTTCATTGGCTTGGCTTACTGACCTCAATAAACATTTCATCTCAGCAACAGCGCTGTTTTTATTCCGACTTCCTGCGGATGGCAGCAATCTTGTAATGTCATAATCCTTAATTAAGTTTTCTCTTCCAATTCGAAGCATTTCGAAAACCAGAATTTTGTTTTTATCGGCATTGGCCTTAGGGTTGAGATTGGGGCAGGCATATTTCTTCCATATATCTAGGAAATGATTTTCCTCCACATTTTCAAAGCCAAATAATATACGTTTTAAGACGGTCGGCTCTGTATTAAAATTGTCCTTTATTTGGCGCCACGCACTGCGGACTTCACGAAACTGCTCTTGCCCACACAGGCCGCTTAGATTTTTCAGAATCTCAATATCGATTAGTTGCGGTCGCGCTATACAAAGTTTAGGAGTTTGAGTTTGCTGTCTATAAGTATTAATTTCTTTTTCAAGCTGTGGAAGTAGATGTGTCAATAAATCAGCCCATTTTTCCGGCGCTAGCTTTGCGATATCCCAGCTTCGGCTTTTATTGTGATGCAGTTGATTTCTAAGTTTTCCCCAAAGCGGCTTATCTTTCTTTTCGTTAATACTAATCATCAGCGTGGGAAGCTGTTGTCTGGCTTTTTCGCTGAGTATTTTTGAGGCTTCTCCAATAACTTCGATGGTGCGGAATAGAGCTTTAATATGAATGTCATCTTCCCTGAGCCAATTGACAGGGTTTTGCGAATCTAAAGCAGTTTTTACAACCTGAATATTGCGTTCAACCTGTTCCAAGACGAAAGTATCAAAAGCAGGGTAAAACAAAGTTTCGATCTCCTGCAATGCAAAAAGCTTTTCAAGTGCTTCCGATGATAAGGGTGCGGGAGTGTTATTTTCTATATCCTTTAAGGTCACAAATATGGTTGCAAGGATTTCTGCGCTTCCTGAAAATTGAGATACAAGTTTTTGAGATTCCTTATTATCATCGGAACTGAGATTAGGATATTTTGGAAACCTATTGACAATTTGCCGAGAAACATCTTCCAAAAGTAGCCAATGTCGCTCTAAAATGAAACCGTTCCATTTCTCTGAAAATTTCTTTTCTTTCGGAATACTTCCAATTCCCCATGATAATTCTAGCAGGACTTGTAGGGATGCTGATTTAGGATCAGACAATTGTTTACAAAGCTTTATAAGCCCTTCTAATTGCTGCGGTACCACCTCATCTTGAGCTGAATTTTCAGCAATTGCAGAAGGAGAAACCGATAGAGGTAGTAGCTTAGAATCAGACAATTGTTTACAGGGTTGAATACGCCCTTGCAATTGCTGCAAACTTATATTATCTGCATCTGAGTTTTCAATGCCTTTGGAAGGCGAAAGCTGATATACCTGATTTCCAATCTTTTCAAAAGCTTCTTTGCCAACTTTTTTATAGATAAACACTCTGCCGTACTGGCAAATATGACTAGCATCCAGCGAGGCCTGCTCTATCGTAGCTTTTCGCACAGGGCACATGTCGTCTGATAAATACCATATATTATGGCGCTTTAGATAGGCATATTCATGCTGGCTTCGATGGCAATTGACCTGTTGCAATACATAATAGTGCAGAACGCCATCATCAGTAGCCACTTGCATCTGTTCCTGATAAGTCACGTGGGTCTCAAGAGCCTCACCTATCCTGGATTCAAAACTTCCAGACACTTCTAAAATTAATGTTGAAGGGGCGTTGGAAAGAGTTTTAGTAATTGTGATAAGCTTAACATTTGAATACTTTAAATACGTATTCTCACATCCTTCTTTGCGCATGTAAACGGTTGTTGGATCAGTCTCTGAGTCATCAGTTAGAAACTGATTAAGTGCTTGTGAAAGATTGATTTGGCCAGTCTGGCTACTAAGTGGGACGGTAATAGCTGATATATCTGTGCTTGATTTACCTTCTTTATTTACAATGATTAAGCCTATCGGCCCTAACTCTTCTGAACTCAATGTTACTTCTTCAATTTCAGTTGTAGCCACTTCTTCTAAGTTGTAATGACGAGTTTCTACACCTTTAATCAATGTAAAAGTCGGGGCTACGTATTCCAGAACCTTGCCTAAGATATCCATAGGGTCCTCATTCGGTGAAGAATCGCGCCCAATAAAGTTATAGAGTGTTAAGACTGCTTGAATTTGTGATATCTCTTCTAAGCTTACAGCCCCTTCATGACATGCTTGATAATGCACCATTGATCCTTGATTGATCTTATGGATACAGGGCGCTATAACCCCTTGAAGATCGTCTGCGATTTCATTTCTTATTAGATTTACAATCTTGTTAACCATTTGCCGTGTGGTAGATGTTTCTTCACTCTCTTCTTCCTGCTCCATTTGTTGAAGGAGGGGCTCTAAGCAATCGAGAATGGCGCGTTCTCTTTCGGATAAGCTACTGCTGCCTTCTTTTTCTTTCAATTTTGTTAATAATTCATGTCTTTCAGTTATTATTGCTTCTTCCAAAGATTGATGCTTTCGTATTATTTCCCCAATCTTTTCCTTAAATTCATTACTTAAGCTTTTCTTCTCCTCGGCTGCTTGAGGAAAATTGAACAAAGCTTTTAAATTCTCATCGCAAATTGTATTTAACAATACCGCCACATAACATGAATTGGGATTACTGTTATGTGCAATTTTTCCAGGTGCTTCTTCAGGATTAAAGTTGAGACTATCTTCGCAGATTTGAGGGTCCGTAGTCCCCATAACACACATTCTTTCTACCGAGTTAGGGAAAACTAAATTTTTTTCTGAGTCGGATACTTGAAGAATTGCTGCATAATCTATAAGAGCATTTTTAAGCTTATTTACAATGGGAGCATCGGGAAGGGCTAGTACAGAGACATCTTCTAAAAGTTTTGTAAGATGGTCGTAATCCTGTGATGTAAGGGAGTCTGTGTCTTTCTCATTAACTACAAGATTCGGAATATCACTTTTTAAGTCTGAAATGATTGTTCCTAAATTAAATTGTTTAACAAAGGCAGTTGGAATGTAGTAGCCAGGGATAGACGGCGTTGAATGCATCATCATGTTTCTCCTTTAAAGACAATAGCTCGATTTGATTTCAGTTCTTCTAAAATAAGAACAACCTTTTCTTGGAACTTACGTAGGAAGGACACATTTTGTTTTTCACCGTCTACGAAAAAGTCTCCTTGCTCAATATCAAAGACATCTATACTTTTTACCTGTTTGCTTTTCCACGTAAGTCTAAGCAATTTTTGTTGAATAACAAGGCAATAGTATGAATCTTGACCTTCTCTTTTCAGGTTAGTAATAATAAAGCTAGAGGTAGGATCACAATAAGCAGGAAAAAGATTTGTGATCATAGATTTTATTTTTTCAATTCCCTTTATAGAGGGGTGATCATATGCATCAGTTGAGTTCATTTGAGCTTCTTGCATTTACAAATAAGAAAAGTTGTCATATTTACCTACCTCCAAAAAGTTGTCAATAATTAAATATTATTTTTGATTATAGCGGGTGTAAATAAAAGTGTTGGCAAGATAAGGAAGGATTAATACATACTGAAAGTGTAGCAAAAGGAGGTTGCATATGCTTAACGAAGAAGAAGTTAATAATGTAGTAAATCGCTTAAAGAATCATCCCAGCTTATTAGAATCCATTAGAGAATTATTAGATATTACCGAAGGAATTAAAGGGATAGAAGTGGCGGATGATGCTGAATTTGCTCTTATTCCCGAAGTTAGAGGCTTAGGGAAAAAATGCCTTGAGGATTGGGCGAAGCATCAAGTAAATGAACAAGAAGCCAAGGCTCAGGAAATGAAATTAAGAAAGCACTCAAAAAAAAACTAAATTGGCATACAACATTTGGGATAGTAGGCATGAAAGAGAGATGCTTCCTACAAGCAGGAAAATTGATTAGACCCTTTTCCTTGTCTTCTAAGGTTAGATGTAGAGGGTATTCTTTACCGTTAGAGCGAGCAATAACCGACTTTGGAGCAGATATTGCGTTTGGAAAAGTAGGGGAAAAGATGAAGGAGCATTATGGAATTGAAGCTCCTTCTTCTATGGTTAGATTGATTACCCAAAAGCATGCAAGCAAAATAGCTAAGCTAAAAAAAGAAACGTCGAGCCAAGAAGCAATTATTATCAGTGAAACAGATGGGAGTATGGTACCCATTGTGGAGATAGATGAGGCCGACAAACAAGCAAAAAAAGATGCAAGAAAAGCAAGGAAAGTATGTTGGAAAGAAGCCAAACTAAGTTTGGCAAGAGGTAAGGACAGAGCCAACCGCTTTTATGCTGGTAGTATTGGAACGGCAGAACAAGCAGGTCAACAGATGCTAGAATGTGCTTCTTTAGCGGGTCTGAAAGAAGGCAGCTATGTGCATGCCATAAGTGATGGCGCTCCGTGGATAGCTGAACAAGTAAAGCTAAAATTTTGCAATCGAAGCGGTCACTTAATTGATTTTTATCATCTGTGTGAATATTTATCCGAGGCTGCCATTTGGTGCAATATTTTTGAGCCAAAAAAGTGGTTAGAAGAAAGTAAAGAGAAGTTAAAAGCTGGAAAAAGCCGAGAAGTTTTCAAAGAAATTGAAAATAAGTTCAAGGCACTAGATCACCCCGAGCAGGAGAATGGCTTAGTAAAATGCTATAGGTATATGGAAAAAAGACTAGATATGATGAATTATAAAAGCGCTTTAGATAAAGGCTTACCGATTGGGTCAGGCGAGATAGAAAGTAGTCATAGACATGTGGTACAAAAGAGGCTGAAGATAGCGGGAGCTTGGTGGAAGACAGAAAATGCTAATGCGATGCTGAACTTAAGAATAGGTAGATTAAATGGTTATTGGGAAGCTTACTGGAATTCCTACAAAGCTGCAGCTTAAAAAAAATTGCCAACACTTTTGTTTACACCCATTTGCTCAGGAAAAATTAAAACTTTTAGATAGGCTGAGCATCTAATAGTAAAGTGTTATATGAAGAGCCTTGATATCCCACATTATTATTTAAAGCAATCTTTTCTTTTTCGTTAGTCTTTTCCTTTTGGCTACCTTCATTTCGATGATAAAGATAAAAACCTACTCTTATTAATATAGGTAGAGCGACGATGGAGATAGCCGCAACAATCGGAGATAGCCCAGCAGCCATTAAATTGACAAAATCATGTGCTTGTATTGGGGTAGTCGTCCACAAAGCAGACAAAGCATATAAGAAATGCTGACTAATGGTGCTGAGAGTAGCTGTTTTAAGATATCTGCTAAGCTCAGGATGAGATTTGTTTAATGCAAGGGAAGCACTGTAACCAGCAGTGGCTGCTAAAATTGCTAAAGCCGGGCCTGCAGCTATGATTAGCACTTCAGCATTAGCGCGTCCGATATATTGCCCTATCGTTGTTAAAGATCTAACGTAGTAAGTGGTATGACCGCCATCAAAAGGAGTAATAGAAATGCTTACAAGAGGATTTTTTATTAAAATTTTTGCTGCTAAGGCATGTCCTCCCTCATGTACGATTACTTCGCGTGTATTAGCATCCACTAACTGACGAAAAGCCGTGGGGATAAGAGTGTTGATAAAACCTAACCAAGAGGTAAGTTGTGCTTTCTTTTCAAGTGCCTTTCCAGAAGTAGAATGCTTTAACTGAAATAAACGGAAGATACAGTATGCCCGTACTAACCTCAGCAATGTAGTAATAGCCAAACTGGCAATCGTAGAAAGCAGCAGCGTGGCCATACCTAATGGAGTAGCTACAAACAAGCAAGCTAATCCTGTGAAAGATAAAGCTATGGATAACTCCAGCAAACTTTTTTTTACAATTTCTTTAATGAGGGCTGTTTTTAACGCTTGGCAGGGATTATAATTTTTTTGTAGGGGCGATTGGAGCTGTTTGCGTGCGAAATTTAAATGATAGGGTTCTTTAGGAATATTTAAAATACTAGCCATAGTTGAAAAATCCTTACATCAATGAAAGCCATATAATTCGAAATACTATATATATAAACGAAATTAAACTAAATAAAAAAACAAATTGCATTTAATAGACTGTTAATAAAATTGGTACTTGCCAAAAAAAAATTGAAATGGCATCAGGTAAGCCAACTAACAAAGAGGTACGCAATGAGAAAATATCAGCTTTTACTCCGCAGCGGAGCAATGACTTTACTATCTTTTTCTCTCTCTATGAGCATGCAAGCGTTTAGCTTTGTCTTTCCTTTGACTAACTTATGCCAATTACATGCAGCTAGTGTACAGTCATTTACGGATGCAGATTTACAGCAAGAATTGCGCCACTTAAAGCAGGAGCCCCCCACCATTCCAAGCATGCCTGTAACGCGTGAGCCTTCCTCTTCTAATGAGAGCAAAAATCAGCCTGTAGCTTTCAAGTACCCTTCTCTCACCCTCGAACAGACTAAGCAGATAAACCAGGAGATAAATGTACGAGTCAAAGAGGCCGAACAGCTTATGCAAAACCAATGGAGAATCGTACAAGATAAAACAAGAATGCCTATGAGCATTGATAAAGTTCAGCTAGAAAATGCTATCACTAATTTAGAGGTAAAAAAAACGCTAGCCGCTAAATTTATCGATTCACCCTCTCTTAAAAGTCCAAACGTACGCGCCATACTCCTACAAGTTCTCAGCAAGGATCTAATCCAAGCATCAGATTTAGCTGCTTTACAAAATGTAGTGGATAGAGAAAGGCCTTATACTTATCCTTGATTTCCTAATTTTAGAAAAGAAATTATTCTTTAAGAGAAAAAAAGAAAATTTAATGGAGGCAACATGAGGTTGGCCCTGCAAGATTGGCGCTGCTTTATAAAATCTGGGAGCCTAATCCGTCTAAGTAAAGATAGCTATTTGATTGGGTGGGGAACACGTACTTGGTTAGAAGACATTGATGACTCAGCAAGCCCTTTTTTTTATTTTCCTGATTTTTTTCTTTCTTCTCCTTGCCCTTGGTTTCAACAGGAATATACAGCTATCGTCAGCCCCCATGAACTTCTAGCTGCTATGCATAAATATTCCGATAAGCCTCTGCCGCTAAGCTGGAAAAATCCTTACTTAAGTCATTTTGAAAATACTTGGAAAGAATTACATAATCATTTTTACAATAAAAAATTAAAAAAAGCTGTGCCCTATGTTTTTGAAGAGAGTTCAAGTACTATGACACCGGATAGGTTAGGCAGTTCTCTTAAGCATTTAATTAATTATGTAAAAGATCAACAGCTCTATGTCTATGGATATTGGGAGGAAACAGAAGGGATATTAGGTGCTTCTCCTGAAATATTATTCAATTATCATAATGCTTTTGAAGGCCTGATCGAAACAGTAGCTTGCGCAGGTACTAAAAGATATAGGGAATCTGACTCTACTTTCATGCAGGATTCAAAGGAATTATATGAGCATCAGATGGTTATTGAAGGCATACAAGAATCTTTATCTTCTTTAGGAGCGGTAACTATTGGAGAATTACAAATATTACAGCTTCCTAAAATTTCTCATCTTATGACTCCTATCTATTTAAAAATAAACGGGACTGCAGATTTTTTATCTCTTGTAAAAGCTTTACATCCTACACCTGCGTTAGGTGTTTTTCCTAAAGAAGAAGGGAAGGAATGGTTACAGTTATACAATAAAAAAATCGATCGTTGGCGTTATGGTGCACCAGTAGGCTGCCTTTTCGATAGTAAAAAACAAGCTAAATGCATTGTAGGTATCCGCAATGTTCAATGGAATAGTCAAGGGGCAAAAATTGGAGCAGGATGCGGAATCGTGCCCGCTAGCCAATGGCACCATGAATGGCAAGAAATTAATTTAAAGCTTCTTTCGATCAAAGAGATGATATCTTTATGAATATGAATATCCTTTTCACAAAAGATAATGAAGAGTTAGTGATACAAATCTTGCAAGAGCTGCTTTACAGGGGAGTTAAAGAAATATGTGTTTGCCCCGGCGGCCGCAATGTCCCTTTTATCACGGCTTTGGAGAAAACTGGGCGGTTTAAACTTTATTATTGGCCCGAAGAACGTTCAGCTGCATTTTTTGCTTTAGGGCGTAGCAAGCGTATGCATCGCCCCACAGTAGTTTTAACTACCTCCGGAACAGCAGCCGGCGAGCTTTTGCCAGCTGCTATGGAAGCTTATTATACCGGCCTCCCTTTGATTTTATTGACAGCCGATCGTCCTCGCCGTTTGCGCGGCACAGGAGCGCCCCAGGCAGCTGAACAAGTAGGCTTATTTGGGCATTATGCTGTCTTTGAACAAGATATTGCCGCTGGAGAGTTGTGTACACTTCAAAAATGGAAGCAAAATGGGCCAGCCCATATTAATGTTTGCTTAGAAGAACCTCTCAATCAAAATTTTAATGCATGGAAAGAGCTAGATAATAGATGTATACCAGCGACCCCTCAAAAGGGAGACATGGAGGCTGCAAAAGCAGCTCTCGATCAATTTATCCAAACAAATCGATATCCTTTCATAGTGGTAGGCGCTTTATCTTCTCAGGCAAGACAAGCCATTGTAAAATTTTTATCGAATTATCAAGCTCCTGTTTATTTAGAAGCAACTTCTGGTCTACGAGAAAATCCTTCCTTACTTGCGCAGAGTATAACTAGAAGCGAAAACATATGGAGAGCCGCTGAAAACGCAGGCTATCCAATAGATGGGATCTTACGCATAGGGGGCATTCCCACCTTTCGTCTATGGCGTGATTTAGAAGAGCTTAAAGGTAGAATAAACGTTTGTTCTATCAGTGAATTACCTTTCACAGGTTTAAGCTGGGGCTCAAATTGCTTGGTACCTTTACACGATTTTTTTTCTATTTATAGATATAGTTATACTATAAATAAATCTTGTAGCGCATGGCTAAAAGAAGACCAACGTTATCAAAGTAAACTCTTGACATTATTGCAAGAAGAGCCTCAAGCTGAGGCTTCTCTTATCTATCATTTATCTAAGCAGATTCCCTCTTCTTCTTTAATTTACTTGGGCAATAGCCTACCCATACGAGAGTGGGACGCTTATGCCACCCGTGAGGAAAAACATGAAAATATATTTGCAAATCGCGGATTAAATGGTATTGATGGTCAGCTATCTACTTTTCTAGGAATGAGTTCCTACTCTCAGCAAAATTGGGGAATTATGGGTGATTTAACTACCCTTTATGACCTTGCAGCGCCTTGGATATTAGAACAGTTAAAAGAAATAGATCTTAATCTCATCGTCATTAATAATAGTGGAGGAAAAATTTTTGCTTCCATGTATGCAAATAAACAGATACAAAATCAACATCACCTTCGTTTTAGGTCTTTTGCTGATATGTGGAATATGCGCTATGTGCATTATACACATTTACCCGAAGCTATATCCTATGGAGGGCATCAGTTGGTTGAAATTATGCCAGACGAAACAGCAACTATGCGTTTTTGGAATTGTATAGAGAGTTTATGAATAAAATTCATGCCCTTCATGGTTTTTTAGGTCTTCCCACCGATTGGCAAAGGTTTAGCCTTCCTAATTTACATGCATATAGCCTTAGACACGCTTCTCTTGCTCCCGCTGCTGATAAACTATGGGGGTGGGCTCAGCGTTTTAACCGTTTGGTGCAGCCAAGGCATGATGATATCCTAATAGGTTATTCGTTAGGAGGAAGATTAGCATTGCATGCTTTGCTAGATAATCCTAAGCAGTGGCGTGCAGGAATTGTCATTTCGGCCCATCCGGGGATCACTTCCAAAGAAGAGAAAATAAGGAGAGTAGAAGCTGATAATGCCTGGGCAGATCGTTTTGAGAATGATCCCTGGGAGGCTGTTATAAGAGCTTGGAATTGCCAAGCTGTTTTTAGGGGTAAAAGCTTTCCGATTAAACGCTCAGAACATCAGTTTTCACGTAAAAATTTACAAGATCAACTAAGATTTTTTTCCAAAGGCCATCAAGATGACCTATCAGAAGCTTTAAGAGACTTACCCATCCCTATCCTTTGGATCACTGGACAATTAGACACCAAATTTTTAGCTAAGGCTTATGAACTTACTTTTTCTCATCCTTTATCACGTGTGGAGAGCATCGCTCATGCCGGGCATCGAGCTCCGTGGGAGCAATCCCTTCTTTTTCTTAAAATTATTCAATCATTTATTCAAGAGGTTTTATCATGTCCGTAACGTCATTTCTTTGGACGTCTATTAAACAATACGTGGATATCAAACTAGAAAAAACAGAAGAGGGTATTGCTAAAATAACTATCAATCGTCCTGAGGTGCGCAATGCCTTTCGGCCCGAGACTATTATAGAAATGCAAGATGCTTTTGAAGTCTGTCGTAATGAATCTTCTATTGGTGTAGTTATATTAACAGGGGAGGGAAAAGAGGCTTTCTGTGCGGGTGGCGACCAACGTGTTAGAGGAGATGAAGGATATATTGGCGCCGATGGAGTCGCACGGCTCAATGTATTGGATTTACAAAAACAGATTCGTTCTTTACCTAAGCCTGTTGTTGCTATGGTAGCAGGTTATGCTATAGGAGGAGGGCATGTCCTACATATAGTCTGTGATTTGACTATCGCTAGTGACAACGCTCGTTTTGGGCAAGTGGGTCCACGTGTAGGCTCTTTTGATGGAGGCCTGGGGTGCAGCTATTTAGCTCGTATTGTCGGCCAAAAAAAAGCACGTGAGATTTGGTATCTTTGCCGCCAATATAGTGCACAGCAAGCCTTAGAAATGGGGTTAGTAAATTGTGTGGTTCCTTATGAAGAGCTCGAACAAGAAACTATTCGCTGGTGCCGCGAAATGCTACAGCATTCTCCTCTAGCCTTGCGCTGTTTAAAAGCGGCTCTAAATGCCGATTGTGATGGCCAAGTGGGGCTTTTAGAACTGGCGGGAAATGCTACAATGTTATATTACATGACTGAAGAGGCCCAAGAAGGAAAGAAAGCTTTTTTAGAAAAACGCCCACCTGATTTTTCTACTTTTCCTAGGCTGCCTTAAAAGAATAAAAAGTGATTTAAGCAATGAATGGTAACTTTCTTAAAAAGCCAGCTAAATGGCAAGCTTTTACTTGGGCTTCTCGCCCTAAAACCTTGATATTAAGCATGGTTCCGATCTTTGTCGGTACTATACTTGCCATTAAGTATACTTCGCATTTTAAAGGAATAGCGTTCGCTTCAGCTTTGCTAGCAGGCCTTTTCATTCAAGTGGCCGTAAATCTAATTAATGATGCTCTTGATTTTAAAAAAGGGGCTGATAACACAGCAAGATTAGGACCGGAGCGTGCCACACAAAAGGGTTGGCTGAGCTTTCATGAAGTATTATATGGTGGATATTTTTGTCTAACGCTCGCCTTTATCATAGGCATACCTATGATCGTGCAAGGCGGTATCCCTTTTTTAATTTTGCTTATCGTTGCCTCGTTACTAGCTTACGGCTATACGGGAGGGCCCTTTCCCTTAGCTTATTATGGGCTAGGAGAATTGTTTGTGATAATTTTTTTTGGAATTATAGGAACCCAAGCGGGGTTTTATTTGCAAGCTGGTAAGATTGCAAAAGAAGCTTTCTTAGCTGGTTTGCAGATTGGTTTATTGGCAGCCGCTGTTAATGCAATCAATAATCTACGGGATATAGAGAGTGATGAAAAAGCAAAAAAAATAACGATGGCAGTAAAATTTGGGAAAACTTTTGCCCGTTTAGAGATCACCCTTTTAATTCTTTTGCCTTATTTTCTAAGTTTACTTTGGAGTGATCTAGGTTTTTACAAGGCGGGGCTATTGTGTTTCGTGACCTTGCCTTTAGGTTTTACTCTTATACGCTGCATTTGGTTTTATGAACCCTCTAAAATCTATAACACCTTCTTAGGAATGGCTGCTTTATTAAACCTATTATTTGGGTTGTGCCTATCGGTAGGATTTTGGTTGTAATGAAAATCCAATGTTCCTTTTATGAATTAACTAGCAAGCAGCCTATTCAATCAAAAACCCTTCACTCTTTAAGGCGCGGAGCCTTGTTAAAAGTTACCTTTGAAGGGGGAATTATAGGCTATGCAGACTGCCACCCTTGGGAAGAGCTAGGCGATTTACCCTTGCAAACTCAACTGGATTTATTGCAAAGAGGAAAATGTACACGCCTTACAACCCAATCAATTTATTTTGCTCGCGCTGATGCAAAAGCGCGCGCCAATAAACGTAGCTTATTTGAAACTTGTAAAATTCCTATGAGCCATTATCTGATGGCTCATCTGGATGAGTCTAGCCTCAATAATCTTCAAAAGGCATGGGAAAATGGCTTCACTTTTTTTAAAGTAAAATTAGGCCATAATCTTTCATTAGAAGAAGAAATCTTTGCAGAGATGGCTCATTTGTTTCCTCATGCAAAATGGCGATTAGATTTTAATGCCAAATTAACTGTAGAGCAATTTTGGGCCTTCATGGAGCGCTTACCTATTCCCAAAACCTCTATTGATTACATAGAAGATCCCTTTCCTTTTACCTATAAAGCTTGGAAAAAGGCATTTGAAACCTTTCAGGTGCCTTTAGCAGCCGATGAATTTTTTAAAAGCGCCTATGGGCAGCCTGAAGCGGCTCAGGTATTAATCATGAAGCCGGCTATACAAAGGTTGAAGCAGGTAGATATTAGGCAGCGCCTAGTAGTAACTTCTTATTTAGATCATCCTTTAGGGCAAATGAGTGCAGCATATATGGCTTCTCTTACCACCCCAGAGCCCTGCGGGCTTCTATCGCATCATATTTATCAGGATAATCCATTCTCAGAAATGATAATCAATCAGGGTCCCTTTTTACAACCTGTAAAAGGTCATGGCCTGGGCTTTGATGAGCTTCTTGCAAGCCAACATTTTGAATAAATCTTAAAGGAGGAGCGAAAATCCGGATGGCAAGTGGCTTGTCCTAAGCTAATATGTTGATCATAATATTTGCCTGTGGGAAGCCGAAACTGGAAAATGTATGCACACTTGGGCAGGACAATACCTATGTAGCATTTTCTCCGGGCAGCAACTCGATAGCCATCTTAATCGGTGTATACGACAAGAATGTTCACTTTTGGGAAATTGTCACAGGAAGATATTTATATACTTTACCCATCGATGTTTTTTATTGTGCATCTATATCTCCCCTAAGGCAGGGCATTTTTTTGTTAATAACCACATGCTTGATTTTTTCCCCTTAGGAAAAAGCTATTTTAGCTTCCAACAAAGAGGTGATAGCAGCTCAAATAGGTGAAAAAAAAACTTATGGTCTAGAATAGAATAATAAAGTAGAGAGGCTTAGCTACAAAAAATTAAGGCAGATCATGAGCAGATGAGAAAAAAAGTAGGATAGCAATAAAATTTTCTTTCATGAAGTTTGATAAGCGAGTTCAATGACGCTCATGAGCGTGATGCAGTCATCTAAAGGCCTCTATAATTCAAAAGTGGTTATCTAATGTATAACAGTTTATTTAAACAGCAGAAGTTACCTGGAAGCTAATTTTTTTTGCTGTTCTATTAAATCGGCATGCTCAGCCTCTTTTATCTCTTTTAAAATTATTATTTTAGCCATTTTTTCCTCGTATTCTTCTTTAATTTTCAGCGGCTCTTTTATGGGCTTCTTTGCCCACCACCACAGCTTGGCATTTTCTTCTATACAAAGCTGGTTTTCAAATAATTGGTTCGTGCATTCTTCATCTAAGTCTGCAAGCTGAGAGGCGAGATGGCGAATATCTTTTAATAGATCATCAATTTGGTGGTTTAATTCCATCTTTTTTGCCTTTATAGCATCATCCTCAAACAAGCTATGCTGAGAAGCAAAAGATTGTTTAACTAATATGCTTGCTTTACTTGACTCAAAAATAAAAGTTTCCTCGCAAACATTCACCTTCTCCTCGTGAATTTCAGGGAAATCATGGCTATCAATCTCTTGAGGGGCGAGGGGGAGTGCATTGTCTCCAGCCTCTTCTGCAGCTTCATAATTGACCGCAGCTTTTTCGTGTTCAATATCTGCCAGGTTAGCATTAAAAATGGCTAGTGAAGGGATGCTTTCTTGAGGGGTAGTTAAAATAGTGATACTTTGAGAATCTATCGAAGGCTCTAGGTTTGCTACCTGTTTATCTCGCCTCGCTTCATTAAAAAAGAGGTCATCTCTCTTGTTATCAACTTCATTGTTAGCTAAGTTATCTTTATTGACATCTGAGCTGCTTTCACTGGAGGCCTTCCGGTCTAAATGATCTAAAAAGCCGATAGGTTCACTTAATTTCTCAAGCTCAGCGTTGGACTGCTCTTTTGAATAGCTCCTGTGTAATTTATACGCTTGTCTTTCTTCTTCTACGCTTAGGTTGTTGGCTTCCAAGTATTTGTTGAAAAGAACTATACAAGGCTTTTGGGGATGGCGAGCCATGTAGGCAAACCTTTCTAGATTATCTTTAATAATTAGCTTAGCTTTTCTGTAAGCTTTTGAAAATATTTCTAAAACAAAATCCATAATAGTATTCCATAAGCCTACTCTTACTTTAGATAGGGTACGGCTAACCACACGTTCTCCTAAGGTTCCATGGTTAACAATACATTTAGTCTCGTCGAGAAATATTTCTTTTTCTTTTAAGGCAATTTGAAATTTTTGATAGGAGTTAATCTTAATATACTTATCTAACATACAAAGTCTTGGGTATAATATTCGGCTAAGTTATAGGATAGAATATTTATTCTAATATATTTTATGGTTTTAAATGGATAGCATTTATTTGAGTAGTCGATAAAACAAAGATTATTTTAAGTTTTGGGCTTACTATAAAATAGCAAAAAGGCTTTCTTAATTTTTCAAGGGAGAACTAAAATGCTTCTACCAAGAAAGAGACTATTTTCCTATTTTTTACTTGAGAAGATGGATAACAATGAGATAATACTAATTTTTCATGGTGTTAAAGCTTTCCTAATGTATTTTATAGCGATAGGGCAAAAAGCTTAAAGAAATTTAAATTTTATAATCGTTTGATAGCTAACCTATGATTAAGATCAACTGGCAGTCTACTGAATCGCATCTATTGTTAAACCCTCGTCTTCCTGTAAGAAAACCTTCGCTCTGGGAAACAGGGGAAATGCTTATCAATAAATTTGAGAGGCATCTATGGTTAACCACCTCAGGATCTTCACAACAAAAGCTGGTGGCCCTTTCTAAAGATGCTTTATTAGCTTCTGCTCAAGCAGTTAACTATCATCTTCAGGCTACCTCAACGGACATTTGGATTAATCCTTTACCTTTGTTTCATGTGGGAGGCCTATCTATCCAAGCACGTGGGTATTTAAGCGGAGCAACAGTTTACACTTTCGCTGAAAAATGGTCAGTGCGGCATTTTTATGAAATGCTTTTAGCTAATAGAGGAACATTAACTGCTCTTGTGCCTGCACAAGTTTATGATCTAGTGGTCAGTAGATTACCAGCCCCTAAAAGCTTGCGTGCTGTTATTGTAGGAGGAGGGGCGCTACAAGGACCCTTATATACCCAAGCGCGTGAATTAGGTTGGCCCTTGTTGCCTAGCTACGGATTAACTGAATGCTCTTCTCAGGTGGCCACGGCTAGTTTGCATAGCCTTTCTACTTCTCAATTTCCGTCCTTAGAAATACTTTCTCATGTACAAGTCAAAACAAATGAGAAAGGGTGTTTTTGTCTTTCTAGCCCTGCTTTATTAACTGCTTATGCCTCTCTCAAAGCAGGGGAGTGGCAGCTCATCTATCCTGTATCGGAGGGATGGTTTGTTACTGAAGATGTAGGAACCCTATCTCAAAATTTTTTAAATTTAAAGGGTAGAAGAGGGGATTTCATAAAAATTGGGGGAGAAAATGTAGAAGTAGGGCGCTTGGAAGAAATTTTGGAAGGAATAAAATTAGAGCAAGGCATCCATAAAGATATGGTGCTAGGAGCTATCCCAGATGAGCGGTTAGGGTATGTCATTCATTTATTTAGCACTACGCCTTTAATACAATCTGTACAAACTTTATATGATAAACGCGTACTGCCATTTGAACGTATTAGAAAAGTTCATATCGTGCAAGCTATCCCCCGCTCATCTCTTAAAAAATTATTAAGAGGGGAGTTAATCCATCTTGCATCTCAGTCTAATTAACATACAAGAACTTAAAATCTAGGGCTTACTCCAAGTAACATTTAATGTTTTCTCCCTCAGAGATATATTTTTTAACAAAACCTAAAAGCCCTTCCTTCCTTATAGAAGAGAGCCATTGAAACATCCAGAGAAACTCCTTTAACTACAAAAACAGCCCCAAATTAAAATTTTATTACTTAAAAAATGCTCCCTTCATTCAAAAGGAAAATAAAGCCTTTATCAATTGCCTTACTTACTTACTTACTTACTTACTTAAAAGCATAGGAGAGTGTAAAGAAGTTAAGTTAAAAGCTTAGATTAACATTAAATTTAATCACAGGGGATGTATGCTTCTCAAAAAGAAAGTCTCTCTTTAAGCTTTTTTAGACGTTTAGAATTAGCTAAAGGTTTTTAATTACCTTTTTTAGCTACCAGAATGGTAGCGATGCCGCCCATAAGGGAAATCATAGAAGTTTGCTTAAAGCCTGCTAATTTAAGCATACTCTCTAATTCTTGAGGGGATATGAATGAATGAATGCTATTGCACAAATATTCATAAGCTTCGCGATTAGAAGTTACTAATTGGCCCATGATAGGCAAAATAGTTTTTAAATATAATTTATGTCCAGCCTTTATAAATGGCTGTGTAGGTTGGGTAAGTTCTAAAATCCCTACTGTGCCCCCAGTATTTAACACCCGATAAATTTCATTAAAACATTGCTGAGGATGGGGAATGTTACGGATCCCATAGGCTAGCGTAGCGCTTTCAATAGATTCCTCAGCCAAAGGGATTTTTTGAGCATCGGCTTGCAAATAAGTAAGGGTATGAGGCTGAAGATTTAAATGATTCGCTCTTTCTTTAGCACAGCAAAGCATTTCTGGACAAAAGTCTAATAGGTATGCCTTACAAGGTAAATGGCACCTTTTTAAATACTTAAAAGCAATTTCTCCCGTGCCACAGCACAGGTCTAAGTAAGTGGAAGGGTGTTGCTTTTCCATGGCTGTACGAATAAGCTTTTTGTTCCACAATTTATGCATTTGAAAAGAAAGTATAGCATTAGTTTTATCATATTGCTGAGCGATGCTCCCAAACATTTGCTGAAGAGACTGGGGATTATCTTTATTGTAAAGACTCATCTTTCTTTCCTCCTTTCCTACATAGCCCGCAGGAGACGCTCTCATCTGTGCATTTTTCTTTTTGTAATTGCCTAGGAGTGCGGCCGCAAGCCCCAGGCTTAATTTTTATTCTGCCTGTAATCCACCAGCTAATTCCTAGCAGAATAAGAGAAATTAAGACAATGACAAAAGCTATGAAGACAGTAAGCATTAAATTAGACATGCACAAACCTTGTTAAATATCTATTAGGGATAATAGAGCCTACCATGTAAAGCGTAAAGAGATAAATTAAATTTTCATCAAGTCGAGGATAAAAAAGAATAGGAAAGCCCAAATTTTTATCCTCTCTTTATCTTTAAGGCTCAGAATTTTTTACTATATCAGGCAGGTCAAAATTATAGAAAAAATGGGAAGAGGATGCCACGCTAGATAAAATGTTGCAGGCTTGCTTGATACAGCTTAAGTTTGCTGGAATATTAGATTAGGAATGTTTAGCAGCCGATGTTTTTTCTTTAGCAGGAAAAGGAGGAGGGCAAAAGATTAATTATAGATATACAAGCAAAGGAGTAATTACCTATTGATTAGCAGAGGCAAAGGGTATGGCGGTGGCTCAATATTTAAAGGAGGTACCTGAAATTTGATAGGGTAGAGAAATTAGATGATAAGCGATTTCGACGTTTGCCGGGAGTAAGGTGCACCCCCTTTAATAAGATGTTACAAATTTTGCAACAAGCCGCTAAGGCAAAGAAGATTAAAGGCGTGCGTAAATATAAATTAACTTACTTTATGTACATCTGCTCGTTACTAAATCTATTTAATGCGCCAATGGTTTAATTTCAGGAAGCTCGATCTGCTGTCATGAAAAAAGCTTATCAGTTGCATGCATTACAGAGTGGCAGTTTGGACAAACTTTTAGGCAACGCACTTCATGTGAGGTAACTGCACTAGCAGCAGGTAGCAGTTGACGGCTAGCACCAGGAGGATAAGGTCGATTTTCTACTCTCGGTAATGATGAACGATTAGCATTTTGACCTGTCGATGGTGGCTTGGAACGATTCTTAGAATTTTGATTAAGCTGTTTTTCCAACTGAGCTATGGGTGCTTCAAGCTTGGTGATTACCTTTTCTCATCTATTCACCATGGCTTTTAGCTGAGCATTTTCAGCTTTTAGCTCTGCATTCTCTGTAAATAGCTACTTGTCTGAAGGTTGCATACCATTCAATATGTGATTAAGTAAATATATAGTCAATTTCTCTTCTCACTAACAAAAATTCTTAGATTTTCACTTTTTTAGCTTCCTACTAAAAATAAATTTACATTTATTCTTTCTAAAATTGAGGTAATGATGAAGCTTTTTAGGGTAGATTAGGTCGAGCTATTCTAAAACATGAGATGTTCCCCTAGTTTTAGTCTTTCCTAGTTTTAGGCTTGCCTATAAATGTTTTCTTTAATATCATAAAGATATCAACCCTTAAGGAGGAGTTATATGACTGCTCGTTCGCATAGAGTAAAGGTCACCATTGACGTTTCTGAAGACGAAAGAATTTATATTAAGATGTTAGCCGCTAAGGAAAGGATGACTATTAGTGATTTTATTATGTCCTTTGTTAGACCTAATATTCCTTATGGACAACCCAATGCTGAAACTCGAAAAGCATTGTGCGATGTAGATAAAAGAAAAAATCTTACTCATTGCAAAAACTTAGAAGAATTTTGGGCAGCAATGGGAATAGATCCGCGTGCTTGAAATTGAATTTACCACAGCTATAAAGAAGGACTTAAAGAAGTATCAATATCAAAAAGATATCCTTCTTGCCCTTCATGAAGTTATTGACATATTAGCGAAACAACGTTCTCTACCCTCTAAACACCGTGATCATCATTTAAGGGGTAATTGGATAAATCATAGGGAGTGTCATGTTAAAAACGATGTCTTACTCATCTATCAAATCAATGATAATATTTTATTTTTAACTCGCTTTGGCTCTCATTCTGAGCTTTTTTAAAAGGAGTTGAGGAAGCAATAAATCATTTTTAAGCAGCGATTTTGCTGAGGGGGGGGTTAATAACGAAATTAAACTTATTAAAAGAAAAGCCTAGGATTTGGTAAATCTTGAAAAATTTAGGATAAATAATAATAGATTTTTTTAAGATAAATTTTAGCCACGCAAATCTACGAAGAACCCAAATTCTAAAATTTCTCTTCAAATGAGCATAATAAATGAATTTGGTAGATTAGAGCTAGTTAGCCTTTTTAATGAATTTTTAAAGTATAAAATGCATGTTTTAGTGTGCAAATATGCTTTTAATCAGATGCCTAGTCTTGCCAACATGATAAATGCTAGGAATGAGGAGCGAGCTATTATAAGTGCTAGACGAAATACCACTAAGTAGTCCCTTGTGCAATCCCATACGCTTTAAGAAATATTATGCCCTTAAGTAAGAGAGGCAACTAAGGAAGCTTAAATTTTCCCTTTAAACTACAGACTTAGTTTTTTTAAAGCCTATTGGTTGATAGAATTACTGATTAAGGCGTTTGCCAGATGTTTCTATTTAAGAAAACCTTAAGAAGATATATAGTCTAACCCTCAATTATGCTCTACGCTTTTATATTAAAAAAAGCAGTAGAGCTTTTAAGGCTTACTAAATTTCTTAAGTTTTTCAGCGTCTAAAGAGGCTTAAATGTTTAGATATAACCATTTTATATAAGCTATAGTATTCAAAAAGCTTTACGTAAGAGTCTATTGCAGAACTGGCTACAAAAAACTCTTAGGGTTAATGTTAGACTATAAAAACTTTCATTTTTTATTCGTCTTCATCCTCATCATCTTCTTCATAATCAAAATCATTATCCTCTTCTTCTTCAGCAATCTGAAGAGATTCTAATTTTATAGCAGGCTTAGCATTTTTAGATACGGGGCGTTTAGGTGCACTAGGCACATAATCTACCCAGATAGGAGAAGACCAAGCCATGTGGCCATCTTCTTGCACTACTCTAATATAATAAAAAACAAAGGGAGGTTTTTTATCTTTACTGGCCACGGTAACGGTCTCTAAAGGGGTCATATCATCAAAGGTAAAATCTAAGCTATAGCTTTCGGGATGAAAAGATTTAAGGACTTTTCCATTACGTATAATTTCCACGGATTTTAAGCGTGTAGTACCGGCAACAAATCCTGAAATATGCCTATTAATCAGTAATCCATGTTTTTGAGCAGTAGAAATCTCGCTACCCATTGGCATACCTGCTATATACAGCCCCACAATGATTCTCTCTCCTGTAGTCGCATAGCAAGAGCGTGTATAAAGAGCCTCAGCTAAAGAAGCACGCGTATGCTCGGGTGCAATAATCGCTGTTAAGCCTGGAGAATATTGAACTTGATCTCCTTCAAAGAAAGGTGCATAAATACCACGATCGTCAAGGCCTCCTGCTACGAATCCAAAGCGACAATTATTCAAAAGAGCTTTTTGGATAGAGCCTTCTGCACTTTCTTGCACTCCTACTTTCCCATGCGATTGGATGGGTCGTAGATTCCCTTCTTTCTTTAGACACTCGGAAGAACCCCAAGCATTGTAAATTTCTACTACTCTCTCATAGTCGGGCTCAAAATTTTTGAAGTTATACTCATAGCCTTTACCCATCGTGAAAGTAGGAATAGAGATAATTTCTTTAGGAGAAAAGCTTTTATAAATTTTTTTAAGGGTACTATATTTAGCATCTTTTTTACGTAAAGGTTGTTTATGGTCTTTAGTAAAAACAATTTGTCGAATGCCTTCTTCTTCAGGGATACCAGGCCACTGGGTTCCTAAAAAGGTAGTAAAACGATCATTTTCATCAAATTCCAAAAGATTTTGACTAATGAGCTTCCACATCTCATTGGATGTCTCCTCTTGACTTTCAAAGGGAGAGGCCCCAAAGAAATTCATCCCTTTATCATCTCGGAAGTGACGTAAACAATTTTCAATATTTTCTGTGGAATCAATTCTTTCCGATTCCCCATGTAAAATTCCCCAAAAAACACTTTTGTTATTATCCGCAAAACATTTAATAGGAGGAGATTGAAAGACTTGCTGCGTATAGGTATTTAAAAGTCGGATGGTGTAAATACCTGGCTCATTAAAGTAAAGATTAGGAAGGGCAATAAAACCCGTTTCAGGAACAAATAATTTCCAGTTGAGATTTTCGCGTAAGTGTTCATAGGAAAGCTCTATAAGAGTTTCGTCAGGCGCGTCGCTGGTTAAGTTTCCATATTGATCTTCAAAGCGCACAATAACATCAAAGCGTTTATTACGCGTAACATAAGAAGGAGCTACGACACGAATTGAACAGAGAGTATTTCCTTTTATATCTAAGCAGAAGACTTCTGGTTCACCATAATTTCCTTGCCCTGTTGGATCTACATAAATATGGAAGGGTCGCCTACGCTGAGAATTTGTCTGAGCCCGATTGCCCCCCTTATTAGCTTTTTTTAAATCGGTGGTACCAATCACTATAGTAAAGTTGCTACCCGCTTCTAAGGCACTGGGTAAAATAAATTCGAAATCAGGGGTAAAGTGAGCTGTTGAAGGCACTTCCTTTGCTGAAATCATTTTGCCATTTTCAAGCTCTCCATAGATAATATTTGTTATCTTTTTGATATTAGAGCTTGGAATTTGCCAATCGATATCTCGACCGTTGCTCAGCATATCAAATTTTAGACGTGTACCTTTAGGAAGAGAGGTCGCAGAAGTATAAATAAACTTCCAATTATTAACCTCTCCTGCTTGAGCAGAGGCCGGTTCACAATAGCAAATAGATCGACGCATGTTATGTTACTCCCTAAATTTCTATAGAACTATGCCATTATGGGAGATGTCTTTTTCTTTTTCAAGGGTGATGTGCACCTTGGGTTTTTTAAGTGTTTTTAAAAAAAATTGCTTTTAATAAAACATCTATTTACGCCTCCCAAGAAAAGTTAGAAGGCTATATTCCAAGTAATTATCAATATTAAAGAATATTTTTAGCTATGAATATATCTCACTAAGAGACCTACTTTTAGAACTAACACTTTATATCAATGAGCCAATCGCACGTATACGTATTTAAATTGTCTATGAATTTCTCCTTCTTTGTCATAAATTTCTTGACTCCCAAAACACTTTGGTACAATATTACGGATATTAATGAAAAAATCCGCTATTTTGTACCATGAAAAAAAAATCAAAGCTTGAATTAGCGCTTGCAGCCTTTCGGAAGGAAGGAGGAATTCTTACTATGTCGGAAGCTATTGCCATAGGTATACATCGACGGGAACTTTATACTCTTCGAGATAGAGGAGATTTAGAAATTGTTAGCAGAGGCTTATATCGATTAGTCGAAATGCCTGCCCCTTCCTTGCCGGACTTTATGCCAGTTGCTAAAAAGATTCCACGGGGGGTCATTTGTCTTATTTCTGCTCTAGCATTTCATGAGGTCACTACTCAAATTCCTCACTTCGTTTACGTTGCTTTACCAAGTCAAGCTCATAAGCCTGCCATCTCTTACCCACCCATGCGCTATTTTTGGTATACTGAAGAGCTACTAAAAACAGGAATTCAAGAACACGCGATTGATGGTTGTACATTTAAGATTTTTGATATAGAAAAAACCTTGGTTGATTGTGTGAAATTTCGCAACAAAATCGGCATGGATGTCGTTCTTGAGGCGCTAAAGATGTATTGGCACAGCAGAAAGACAAATTTAGATAAACTCTTTGAATATGCTAAATTATTTCGTGTTAAGAAGATTCTAAAGCCAATTATGGAGACGATTGTCAGTGGATAAAGCTGTTGAAAAACCTAGAAAGAATCTTGGCGAATCGATACGCCAACGATTAAAGAATCTATCAGAGCAAAGAAATCGGCCATTTGATGAAATTCTTCGTTACTATGCTATGGAACGATTTTTATACCGCCTTAGCCTTAGCCCCTATGCAGAGAAATTTTTTCTTAAAGGTGGCCTCATGCTAAAAGTCTGGGATTCAACGGATCATCGCGCCACTATGGATATCGACCTACTTGCTAAAACATCTAACCAGATTGATAATTTACAACGCATCATTACAGAAGTTTCAGAAATGGGCTGCGAGGAAGATGGGATCTCTTTTGACACGCAAAAACTCATTCTTCGCAATACACAAACTGGTGGGGATTATAACGGGGCAAGTAGTAGTTTCTCGGCAAAGTTATTCACGACAAAAATGCCTGTTCTTATTGACATTGGATTTAATGATCTCATTATCCCGAAACCTCAGCGGATTCAATATCCCACGCTTCTCGGAATGCCAAAACCAGTCTTGCTAGGCTATACTTTAGAAACTGTTATAGCTGAAAAACTAGAATCAATTGTAAAACTTGCTCTTGTGAATACTCGGATGAAAGATTTTTACGATCTCTGGACTATCTTAAGGCATCATGAAATTAAACCCGAAAAGTTAAATGTTGCCATTCGCGAAGTGTTTGCGAACCGCGAGACTCCTTTGCAGCGCCCAATAGCATTTACACGGGCATTTTATGACACCAAGGAAACTCAGCAACGTTGGAATAATTTTCTTTCTACCATGGGTAAACAGCAAGTTAAATTTGAGGATGTCATTTTGGAGCTGTCAATTTACTTAAATAATTTTTTTGAAAATTAATCAATCTTCATAAATCTATTCTTAATTGTAATAGACAGGACTTAAACTGACAGTGGTGATGAAAATAAAGGAAACGAGATTTAAAAGCCGCGAAGCTTGAAGCTCTGTTGCTTATCGAAAATGGTAGGGCTAAAGTTTAAGTGAGCGGCTCCAAGACCCACAAGGAGTATCAAACTGTCAAATCTAGCCATTCATCAAAAAGTTATCAAAAACCAAGTCAGGAGTGTTAAAGTTTGCTGAAACATTAGGAAATGTATCTTAAGGCGTGTAAGATGATGGGATATCCTATAGATAGCTTTTATAGATTTAAAGAGCTTTACGAAACTGGTGGAGAGGCAGCTCTTCAGGAGATGGCCCGCAAAAAGTCCTGCATAATAAATAGATTGGACGAGTCTATCGAAAAAGCTGTGGTTGATTTTGCTCTTCAAAAGCCTGCTTATGGACAGTTAAGAGTATGTAACGAGCTTGAAGAAACAAGGAATTTTCATTTCGCCAGGAGGTGTGCGTTCTGTTTGGCTTAAGATATAATCTTTAAAACTTTCCAAAACGCCTCAAAGCATGGTAGTTAAGGTGGCTTTAAGAAGAAATGATATTAACAGAGGACCAAATAAAGGCTTTTGAAAAAGCCAAGGAAGAAAAAGAAGCGCATGGCGAAATTGAAACTGACCATCCAGGTTATCTATTCTCCCAAGATACCTATTATGTAGGCACTATTAAAAGCGTTTAGAAGCATTTATCAACAGACCATGATCGATACTTATTCTAAGATAGCCTTCATCAAATTATATGATAGGAAAAATGCGTTGTTAGCAGCGGATATGCTTAAATGATCCGAGTCACTCCTTGATTTGAAAGGCAGGATGCTCGAATTTTGAGAGTGTTAACCGATCATGACAGAGTACTGTGATCCAAGAGAGCAGTATGAGGATGAACTTTATCTGGCCATCGAAGGTGCGCCGCAGGCGCGCAAAGAAGTTCAATATGAACTAAAACTTTGTGCTTAAGCTGTACAAATGATGGAGAAGGCCCTCCGAAGTCGGTTTTCA
>NZ_JAEMUE010000007.1:0-11057 GCF_018342435.1 Neochlamydia sp. AcF65 | reverse complement strand
AGTTTATGGCGAAGGAGAGTGGAAAGTACGCCAGCATGGCAAAGCAAAGCGGAGGACTTGGAGAAAGATTCACTTAAGCGTTTGCCCAGACTCGCATGAAATTATTTTGAGTGAATTAACAACTAGCAATAAAGCTGATGATTTAGTGGCGAGCCAAATGATTCCCAAGCTGCCAAAGAGCGTAAAGACCACTTATGGAGATGGTGCTTATGATAGACAAGCTTTCTATCGATCGTCTTATGTTCGGGGGATAGATCCTGTAGTGCCTCCAAGAAGAGGAGGAAGGCTAAGCCAAGAGACGGACAAACCTTGGATGAAAAAAAGGAATGATAATTTAAAAGTCATTCAAGGCTTGGGAGGAGATGATGAGGCTAGGCAGCTTTGGAAGAAGCTTAGTGGCTATCATAGAAGATCGCTTGCCGAAACGGCGATGTACCGCTTTAAAAGAAACTTTGGAGGAGATTTTCGCTCTAGGAAGCTAGACTATCAGCGGGCAGAATTATATGCTAAATCTTTGGCAATGAACAAGATGACAGCGCTTGGAATGCCCCCCAAAGGACAATGGGTACTAACTTGATAAGCTTTTAAACAGACCAACTATTAGGTCATTTACGCAACAAGGCCGATTAATCTCCATTTTTTGCGATAAGGTAAGTTTCGTAAACAACCGGAGATTGAATGGCACACAACATGGGTTGAAGGCCACTTAAAAACCACTCATTGGAAAAAGCAATAAAAGAAATAGAAGGCCAAAATTATTACTAAGCGAAGCGGTGACTATTGTCGTCATGTTTCATACAAGAGCTATACAAAGTTTAAAGATTAATATATTCGACAAGTCATTCCCTCGCGGAAGAAATATTTTCCTCCTGTCCTTTCTATCATAAGTTCATCACTTTAATGGAAACATGCTTGTCTTTGCTTTTTGTTTATTCACAAGCTTGCTTAAAAAGAGTGTATAGGCATTTCATCTATCGCTTCTATTCTATTGAGAGTATGTCATACGCACCGTATCCACTCCCCTCCCAGTTTTCAAAAAAATAGCAAAAAGAGAAAAAACTTCTACCGGATACTTCTATGGATTCCAACTGCATTTAATCATTGATGATAAAGGAAAAATTCTTGCTTATATGTTAACGCCAGGAAATATGGAGGCCCAAGTCCCTGCCTTTGGTCTATCTAAAAAATTTTTTGGCAAAATGTTTGCCGACAAGGGATACATCTCCCACCCATTGTTTATCAAGCTTTACGAAAAGGGCTTAAGAATCATTACTAGGCTTATAAAGAATATGAAAAGCAAGCTAATATTACTGGTAAAAAAGATTTTATTAAGAAAGTGAGGCATCATTAAAAGCGTTAACAATAAATTGGAAAAACTCTTGTCAAATCGAACATCACCGACATCGCAGCCCGTGAAATTTTTTTGCCAATCTAATCAGCGGAATAGTGATCTATGCTTAAGAGTCCTGTAAGCCCTGCATCCAATTGACTTGCATGAAGAACCAAAAGAATGAGTTGGCTTACAGTTTAGGTATAATTGAAGCAGCCTTAGAGTGCTTTCTTATCCGATAAATCGCGTTAAATTATGAGTTTTTCGCTAAAAATAAGGTTAAGTGAATATTCGCTTTTAGCTAATCAAAAGTTCTAAGCACCTCTTGGCCCCCTAATCCGTTAATTACTTGTCTCTTATAAGCGAAAAGCTAAAGGGAATAAAGAAATTTTAAAACCCTGCTTTTTTTCTAAGCGCCACTAAAAAACAAGAAATTTCTTAGATAATAGCCGCTAAAAAATATATTTTTTCCATATAATCAGCCAATCTATTCCAAACCAAATGATAGCAGCAAAGCTCAGCAGACAAATAAAGGCGAAAAAATAGGCGATGAGGATAAAAAAGCCATCATCTTCTAAAAATGCTAGGCCAAAGGCTAGAAGGGGTAAAGCTGCTAATAAGTTGGTCAAAGGAATGGGAAGGGGTAAAGATAGAAAAAAAGCCAAAACAGCAATGGTCAGTCCGTGGATGATATGTAAATAACGATTTTTTACTAGCCCTATCCACCGGGTAGAAATCAAAAAGCCAAGCTTAGTATCTATTTTAAGCACATAGAACATCACCTTCTTTACAAACAAAAAGGGGATCTTTTTTTGCAATAATCTCTTAGGAAGCCAAACTTTATCTCCAAACGCTATTCTTAAACCTATTAAAAGGATTAACAATCCTAAAAGAGTGGATAGCCCAGGAATTTGCATGGGACTACAAAAAGGAAGACTCAACACAATTAACAAGGTAGCATAACCTTGATCGGCCAAATGATCCATAATTTTCTGGACCGATAACTCTTCTGAATGTGTTTGGTTCAATAAATGCTCGAGCTTTTCAGCTAAAGAGGAACATTTTTTTAACATATTGCTCTGTAAAATTGCTGGTTGTAGGATTCAGAATAAAAACTTGCGTATGGAGCTATCAACTTTATCAACCTTTATCCTCTTTATTTGGATTAAAAGATTTTCATCTAAGGATGAGAAAACATTGCTCTTCCCCTGCCGCTTTTGTCTTTTCTGCTCTATTCGCTGTTTACTTAAAAAGGAGAGCTTTTGGTAACAGATCAAATGGGCTTGAAAACTTTTATTTGCAGGTAGTGATTATAAAATTTCAGCGGCAAGGGCTGCCAATTCACTGCGTTCTGTCTTCTCCATAAATACATGCCCATAAACTTGCTGATTGCTAAAGCGTCCCACCACATAGCTAAGGCCATTAGAATCCTTATCTAAATAAGGATTGTCAATTTGTGTAGGATCTCCTGTTAAAATAACCTTCGTGTTTTCTCCTGCACGAGAAACAATCGTCTTCACTTCATGGGGAGTAAGGTTTTGAGCTTCATCAATAATGATATACATCTTTGGCAAAGAACGTCCCCTTATATAAGTAACCGCTTCCATTTCAATCTTTTTGCTTTCCATCACCCACCGCAAAGTTTCGCTAGGCTCACTTCCTACAGAATCACAGAGATATTCTAGATTATCATAGATAGGTTGCATCCAATTTAATAGCTTCTCTTCCTTAGTGCCTGGAAGATACCCAATGTCACGCCCAAGGGGGATCACAGGGCGGCTAACAAGAATGCGCGTATAAGTTCCTTCATCAAATACTTTACGTAAGCCGCAAGCCAATGCTAAAAGGGTTTTTCCTGTCCCTGCTTGCCCGATCAGTGAAACCAATTTAATTTCATCTCGCAAAAGGGCATCAATCGCACATCTTTGCTCTACGTTAAGAGGTTTAATTCCCCAAAGATTATTAGCTTTTATAAGGGGCTCGATTATCCCTCGCTTTGCATTATACTTACCAACCCCTGATGAGTGCTCGGGGGAAGAAAAAATACAATACTCGTTAGGCTGTAAATCTTCGGCATCTATCTGAATAGCTCCATCTTTGTAAAACACATCAATAGCATGTTTAGGCATTTCTATCCGCCGTAAACCCTTATACATGGAGGCATAGGAATATTTTAAATTTTCATAATCTTCGGTTTCTAAACCAATGGCTTCGGCTTTAATACGGGCAGCAAAATCTTTAGAAACAAATACAACGTTCTCTCCCTTCTCTTTTAGAAAGAAAGCAGCTAGAATAATTTTATTATCATTATTGGAAAGAGCAAAGTTATAAGAATAATCGGTTTTAAATTCGACCTGGATGCGTATCACTGCCTGGTTATCTAAAGTAACGCCGGCATGCAAGTTTCCCGCACCTATAGTATTTAGATTACTTAAATAGCGAAAAACCGCACGTGAATTACGTCCTAAATCGCTTGGCAAACGCTTCATTTTGTCCAATTCTTCTAACACAGTGACGGGGATAATTACATTTTGGCCAGGAAATTTGATGATCGCTTCGGGATCATGCAATAAAACGTTAGTATCAAGAACAAATGTTTTCGAGAGCATACTCGATCTCCTTGTTGCGATAAATCAGTAGCAAATTATCTTTTCGACTTGAACAAAAAAGAAAAACAGGAAAATTTTACTTTTCTGTAAGGCAGGTCTCTTAGATATTAAGATAAGGAATGGGAAGAAAAAAGTAAAAAATTAATATTTTTTAATATATTCTTTTTCTTTTAAGGAGCTCATCTCTTACCTATTTTGCTCTCTATCAGCAAATTACACATTAATTCAGCACTTAACAGCTTTGACTGCTAAAAAACACTTGACTTGTATTTTCTTTTATCGTATGGTATGAGTATAATTAAAGATTATTACATTATTTTTAATAAGTGAGGTATCAGGATGAAAATTAATGATAAAATATTAAGCATCCCCCCTTATATTTCGACTAGCTGGAGGCATGTAAAATCGCTCCAAATGAAAGGCCCTTTTTTAGTCATCACTTTAATGGGCGGCGAATCAATTAACATTCCTAACCTTAAAGGAGAAGTAATTGAGCAAATTTTTAGTGCCCATGCTGAATATTTAGAAAAATTTATTGATCCTCAAGAGGAGAGTGACCCTAATTTATCTCAAGCTATGTTGAATACCGACCAAGGCGAAGTACCTTTTAAGCTAGGAATTGGTTCTATCGATGGTATGGGCAATCCCTTGATTCATAATCCCGCCCAACGCGATGCTCCTGATATTCCCAAACAGATTTTAGAAAAAATTGCAGCTATCGCTAAAATCATTTCTCCAGAAGAGCTAAATGTATTGCCTAAAGCAGAATTAGACTGTAACTGTCTTCAT
Source organism: Neochlamydia sp. AcF65 (assembly GCF_018342435.1). Lineage (NCBI taxonomy): Bacteria > Pseudomonadati > Chlamydiota > Chlamydiia > Parachlamydiales > Parachlamydiaceae > Neochlamydia > Neochlamydia sp. AcF65. The sequence goes on along the minus strand of NZ_JAEMUE010000007.1, from coordinate 6,329 downwards.
TGCCAAATTGTGCGCACAATCAATGTAGCCGTGGAACCAGAAGCAATGACAGCAATGGGCTCAGAAGAAGAGGAAGTTAAAGAGGAAGAACTCGTCTTCCAACAATGGGATGTGACCCAAGCAGGTGATAAGCTATTTAATGTGATTAACAAGCTAGATACGCAAGAAAATTATAGAGTCTATTTGGGCCATCCTGTGGGATGCACCTGTGGAAAATCAAGCTGCGAGCATATAGTAGCTGTCCTTAAAAGTTAAAAACTTATTATTTTTCCTAGCTAAACCCTCATTTTTCTTTTGCCCACCAACACTTCAATTAATGCATCGCGCTATTTTTTCTTTCTCCTTAAAGAAAACATTGTCTGATGCATTAATCCTATCTAAACCTCCTAACTTCCTTGACAATTTTTGATCTAGTCCATAAAATTTTTATCTATAACTATTACTTTTAGGAGCTAACTGATGAATCAAGCAGCCTTATACTTGCTGGCAACTTTCTTCTTTGCTCAATGTCTCAGCCAGCCTGTTCATAGCGACTTAGAAAAAACATCCTCTTCTTTTTCTCATCTCCAATCAAATCTCAATCCAGATTTTTCTGCCACCCCCCAACCTTTTGCAGCTTTTACAGGACGTACTCTAAAAAACAAGGTAAGAATACGTCTTCAACCTAATTTAGAAGCACCTATTTTACGTGAAAGCAATAAAGGAGATTTGTGGATTGTTGTAGGGGAAAGGGATGATTTTTATGCTTTAGAAGCGCCTGAAGATCTTAAAGGATATGTTTTTCGCACTTATGTATTAGATAATACAATTGAAGGAAGCCGTGTGAATGTACGCCTAGAGCCTCATCTAGATGCCCCTGTTATTGCCCAACTTCAAACGGGTGACAAAGTTAATGGCCAAATTAGCGCTCTTAATAATAAATGGCTAGAGATTACCCCCCCTGCCTCTACACATTTTTACATTGCTAAAGAATATATAGAAAAAATAGGCAACGCTGATTTAAAAGCCTCTTTAAATCATAAACGCAAAGAAGGGATCAGCCTACTTGAAAGTACACTTACTCAAAGTCAGCAAGAATTCCTTAAGCCATGGAATCAGATTAACCTAGAGAAAATCAATGAGGATCTTAATAAAATAATTAACACTTACTCCGACTTTCCAGAAATCCAAGGTAGAGCAAGAGAATTATTGGCCACTATCCAAGAAGATTATTTACAGAAAAAGATTTATTATCTAGAGAATCTTTCCACCCATGCCGAGCAGCTCCACACTCATAACAAGACACTTTCTAGCAAAGTGGCTTTACAAGAGCAAAGAATAGCTGAGCTAGAACAAGCTAACCAACCCAAGCTTCCTAGTAGTTCCTCGGTAACTTCAAGTAGCTATAGTGCTGATAAAATGAGCGCATGGCTGCCAGTAGAAAATCAATTATATGAAACATGGGCAGAAATGCATGATAATCAGCCTATCTCGGCTTATTATGATGAACAGCAGCAGCAAGCCAGCACAATAAAAGGCATCATTCAACCTTATGATCGATCTGTCCGTAACAAACCAGGCGACTTTGTGCTTTTAAATCCAACTACCCAGATTCCTATGGCTTATCTTTACAGTACGCAAGTAAACCTGCAAAACTATTTAGGTCGAGACATTACCTTAAAAGCCTCTCCTCGAAACAATAATGACTTTGCCTATCCTGCCTACTTTGTTCTTTCGATAGAGTAGAAAGCCTATTTATTAAGGCGCTGAAAGGCGCCTCATTACTTGAGGCCAATTTTCTTTTCTATAAAACTTCTAAGGTATTGAAAAAACATCCGTCTGTTTATCATTTTTTACTCATTGACAGATAAACGCGTTTGTAAAGGATTCTCCTCAAGCTCCGCAATATTTGTTGGCTGATTTGTCGACCTCCGTGTCTTTAAATCTACAGTTTCAAGTAGCTCAATTTCATTCTGTCCACCCACTCCCAGATCTTTAAACTTCCTAGCCGTCACTAGCACTCGACCCTCAAAAGAACCTACGGTCTTATTATAAGCTTCTACAGCTCTACTTAAGCCTTTTCTTACATCTTCAAAATGTTCGCTCATCACTTGCAAACGATCATACAACTGGCGGCCTAATTGGCTAATCGCCTGGGCATTTTCGGCAATCAGCTCTTGCCGCCAACCATAAGCGACGGCCCGCAGCAATGCTATCAAAGTAGTAGGGGTAGCTAAAATAACCTGCTGATCTACTCCATGTTCGATTAAAGAAGGATCGTGCTCTAGAGCGGCACTAAAAAATGTTTCGCCCGGAAGAAAAAGTACCACAAATTCAGGTGCTGGCTGAAATTGGTCCCAATAAGCTTTTGCAGAAAGCTGATTGATATGAGTACGGACCTGTTTAGCATGCTCTTTTAACTTCATGATTTTATCCGTTTCGTTAGGCATCTCTAAAGCCTCTAAATAAGCTTGCAAAGGAGATTTTGCATCCACTACGATCTGCTTGTTATTGGGTAGATTAATGATAAGATCAGGTCTTAGACGACGCTCATCGTGGGTAGAACTTTCTTGCTGCAAAAAGTCACATTTTTCAACCATTCCGGCCATTTCTACGACCCGTCGTAATTGAATTTCCCCCCAGCGCCCTCGCACATGAGGCATACGTAATGCTTTTGCTAGATTTGCCGTTTCTTGCTGTAGCTGTGCATTAGCAGTATATAAGCTTTTTACTTGCTCAGTGAGAGTAGCGTAAGCTGAAACACGGGATTTTTCTAAATCTTCAATCTTGCTATCAAATTTCTCTAGTTTCTCTTTGATGGGTTTGACAAGCTCGTCAATCGCTGCCTCACGCATTTTTAAATCTCCTTTAGCCCCCTCTTGCAATTTTTCAAAACGAGCAGCAGCTAAATCCAAAAACATCTGGGAACTTGATTTTAGAGCCTCTGCTGACAGAGCATTAAAGGTATCAGTAAATTTTTGCTGAGCTTGATCTAAAAGTTCAAGCTTTTCTTGCATTTGCTGAGCTTGATGAGTTAATTGCATTTCCAATTCAGCAATTCTACTTCTTTGAAAGCTATTTTCTTCGCGATAATTTTGGAGCTGTATTTCTTTGCTTTCTAAGCTCTCTCGCCATTCTCGCCCCTGTTGTTCTAGCACTCGGCATTTTTCCATCCATAAAGCCTTTTCGCTCTGTTTATCTTTACACTTTAAAAGCGTCCAAATAAAACTTACCCCTAAGACGCCTATTACCAGCGCTAGTACCCCATCTACCAGATAATCCATTGGCTTAACCTCCCCTCAAACTAAATGAAATGCCCCTATCCTAGCACTTCAAAAGAAAAAATTGCGATAAAACTGTTCCCTTGCTCGAATTTAAATTGGCAAATAAATCGATTAAGCAAAGAGGCAATCACACACACGTAAAGGCCTACATTCACTCTATCTTCCCCTCCTAACCTTATGATGCTAGGCAAGCAGTCATCACATCTGGACGGTCTTTAAAGAGGGATTTTATACTAGATAGTTAACATTATTGTTACTTAAATAAAAACATACATTTTTCTAAGGATCTATAAAGACTCACCTAATCATGTAATTATCAGAGTAAAAAGACAGCCTGCAAGCTATCTAGAAGGCAAAGCAGTTCAGCTTATTGCCCTTCTAGCACTCCTATGAGTTTCTTGCCAAAATTTCCTTGTATACGTGGTCATCATGGCTATTTTTTAGCAGTCGAATGGGCTAAGGGATTACCTATCAGATGACGACACAGGAGTTTTTAAGCGCTCACCAAGAAAGAAAGCTTTTGTTGATAAAAAAATGCATGGCGCTTCAAACTATGAGATTTATCAAGACATTACTTTCATGATTTTACTTTAATACCTAAAGGAATTTGAAGAGAGCTTGTACAAAGCTTATCAGATAGGAGATGAAAAAGTTTTTCCTCAAAAGGCTAATCTCTTGTAATTAAGGCTATCCCTTTTGATAGCTAGCTAAAAATAGAGCCTTGTATACTGCGATCTTTTTAATCTCCATGAATTCTATTTATTCTAAATATTTCAATTTTTTAGAATTTTTTAACATTTAAGAATTGAGTAAACAGATAAAAAAGCAGTAATCAATATTCAGTAAATTTTTATTTAGATAAAAAGAGATTGATGTATTGTAAGAAATTTAGGTAAAATAGCAATAAAAAATTATTTTATGTTATACTCTCCTACACGCTCTTTATGGCTTATTCCCTTAATTTCTATTCTTTTGCTAACCCCCTTTAGCTCTACCATTGATTTGGCAGTGGCACGCTATTTTTTTGCTAACGGCCATTTTCAATCTAATAGCTTTTTAAATTTTCTTTATTCTTATGGAATGGTTCCAGGCTGGATCTTAACTTTATTTGCTTTATTATTTTTGGTTTTATCCTACCTTCATCCCTTCTGGAAATGTTGGCGGCCTTATGCCCTTATTCCCCTTTTAACGATGATTGTAGGAGCTGGCATTATTGTAGACTTATCGCTAAAGGGACATTGGGGTCGCCCTCGTCCTAAGCAGCTTGAAGAATTTGGTGGCCTCCAGCATTTTAGACCTTTTTACCAACCTAATTTCTTCCATCAACCTGAACCTTCTAAATCTTTTCCTAGCGGTCATTGTTCGATGGGCTTCGTTTTCTTGTCGCTTACCCTTATAGGGCGGCGGCTAAGGCAGCGTTGGCTTTATTGGTGGGGTACTTTCACTTCTGTGATCTTAGGAGCTCTGCTAGGCTATACCCGTATGGCCCAGGGAGGACACTTTTTTACTGATGTTATTTTTGCAGCAGCTTTTATGTGGTGGACAGCTCTCTTTTTTGATTGGTTGATATTTGAGCAACGGATAGCAGATGAAAAGTTTGACAAAGAAACAGTATGAATTATTGAGCTATATAAAAACCTATCTTCAAACGCACCACTATGCCCCCAGCTATCGAGAAATTATGCAGCACTTCTCTTTTACTTCTCTAGGCACAGTGTACAAATACATTACTATTTTAAAGAGCAAAGGCTTGCTGGAGTCAAAAAAAAAGAGCAGGCGCTCACTTTCTTTACTTCATGACTATCCAACAAAAAAGGATTTCACCAGCTTATCCTTACCTTTCATTGGGTACATTTCTGCCGGAGAACCTATTGAGACTTTCCCTAAAAGTCTTTCTTTTGAAGTGCCTAGCTCTTTGATTACCATGCCTGAAGCCACCTACATTCTTAAAGTGAGAGGAGATAGCTTAGTGGAAGAACTTTTGGCTGATGGAGATTATTTAGTGGTAGAAGCACGCCAAGAAGCTCAGGCAGGAGAAACAGTGTTAGCTCTTTTAAACCAAAATGATGTCATTATAAAGAAATATTTTCTAGAAGATGTTTATGTCCGCTTAGTCAGTCGTAGTCTTCACAACCACCCTGTCATCTTAAGGGAAGATGATATCATGGTTCAAGGCGTGGTAGTAGCGGTTATTAGAAAAAATTTTTAAAAAGTTTTCCTATCCTCAAAGTTATGATGAAAAACAAGCTAATTGATAAACAGATGTGAGCGCTAACCGCAATCAAAGAACCTATTACACTGCCTGGCAGCTTGAATATCTTTATATAACTAAGAATCGTGAGTAAAAAGGTCTTTGCCAATCCAGTAAATAAACTTTATCTCTTCTAAAAAAAGTATAAATTTACTCACCTTACGCACAGATGAGTTGAAAAAATTATTCTAAAGGTATATTTTTTTCTTTGAAAAGAGGAGAAAAAAATGAAACTTGATCTTCTTGATATTTATACAGATTATCTTATCAGCCAAAATCAACAAGCAACAGCTACAGGGCTATCCAATCTTTTAGATGGTCAGGTTAGCCATGATAAAATCACTCGTTTTCTTAATAGCAATCCAGGGGGATCGAAAGAACTATGGCAGTATGTTAAAAAGCAAGTGCGCCATTTAGAACAAGATAGAGGAGGTGTATTGATTATTGACGATACGATAGAGGAAAAGCCCTATACAGATGAAAACGAAATCGTCTGTTGGCACTTTTCTCATACTAAAGGAAGATGTGTAAAAGGGATTAATCTACTTTCCTGCCTTATTAGCTATGGAGATTACACTTTTCCCATCGGTTTTGAAGTAATCAAAAAAGACATGCATTTTTGTGATGTGAAAACAAAGAAAGAAAAAAAGCAGTCATCCATCACTAAAAACCAACATTTCAGAGCGCTTATCCAACAGGCAGTTGTCAATCAAGTAAAGTTTGAGTATGTGCTAGCGGATAATTGGTTTGGTGCTAAAGATAATATGGAATTTATCCACTATAAACTCAAAAAAATGTTTATATTTGGCATAAAG
>NZ_JAEMUE010000006.1:0-1799 GCF_018342435.1 Neochlamydia sp. AcF65 | reverse complement strand
GCCAATTTTAATGAGCGACAGGGCTTCAAGCTTCGCGGCTTTTAAATTGAGTTTCCTTTATTTTTATCACAAATGTCAGATTAAGTCCTATCTATTACAGATTATAAAAGATTTAAAAATTCTTTCTTTAGCTTATATAAATGCTTTGATGGATCCTAATAAGAAAGAATTTGCAATTAAAATATTTCAAGGAATAGATAAAAAAAGTGGGCAATCCGGGTCATCTAATGGGATAAACTTTGACTTACAGAATTGTTATTATGAATGTAGTAGTGATGAGGATTCTTCTGATTGTTATGACTCTGACTAAGTTTTTAAAACCTAACCTTAGTAAATTCAAAGATCTTGATAGGAGCACTCTTGCTTGAAGACAATTAAGGCTTAGACTATGTTGTAGGGCTGTAAAGATGGTTAGATACTCTTCTCCTTCTTTTTAGCTTTACTGTAGGTTGTTTATACTATTTGCCTTCTGGGAAGGCTTGCTTACCGGCATTCGTAGTAATTTCTAGTTCTGTCTCCGCTAGGATAGGAGCATCCTTGATACTTTCCCCTTATTATAGCAACTTAATGACTTTTCCTTTGCTTCCTTCTAATTCTATTTGATTCATTTCTAGGATAGCTTGAGGCATAAAGGCCATCTATTTTTATTTCCAAGGCAATGGCTGTAGTCGTAAAAGATTATCCTTGTGGCTGTAATCATGGCTATTTATATTTCCCTATTGAATAGGATAGCATATTAGGATTGACTGAGGCTTTTAAGAACCTTTTTATAGGGGTACTCCTAATAATTTTGCTGCTAACCCTCACAGTAAGTAAGGCTTACCTAAAGTTAAGGCCCTTAATTTTTTTTAATTTTGGGGATAAACGTTCTTCTTATCCAAAGAGGCAAGAAGGAATAAAAATCCTTTCATTCTATTAAATTGGCTTCATTATTCATGGCGAATCTAACGTTTATACTCGGCTAGAGCAACGATTGATTTATCATAAATGAATAAGTTGCTAAAACCTCAATTTTAATTATCCTACCCATTTCTACACTCTGAACTAATCTAAAACATTTTTTAGTTATCCAAAAATTTATTCCGTTTTTTAGGTGGTAGTAGAGAGCTGAAAGCTAAGCTCTAAAGGCAACCTATCATCAGATTAGTATCTATAGGTTTATCAATAGAAGAGAGAATGCCTACAAGGAGCTTAATGTTTTTTATTAAACGTTTAAGTTAAAATTTAATCTTGTTAGATATATGCCATGTGTGCCAATTATAGCTTAGTTATACATAAAGATAGGTGGAAATTAATATCTGCTTGCAAAGCCTATAAAGGCTAATCCTCTAAGCTTTTTTCTTAAAAATCTTTATTTAAGGCTATTCAGCGCTCCGCTTGGCAACAAGCAAAAGATTAAATTTTAAATTTATTAATTACATGGCGTTGTTGCGTAAATGCTAAGAAGTGTATGCGATAAGATTGCCCTTTAACACATAAGAGCTATAAAATTAGTTTGCAACAACAAAAATATAGGCAAGCTATGGAAAAAAAGCTTAACTACCGCATACGTAACTGGTCCGATTATAACAAAGCTTTAGTGCAAAGAGGAAGCATAACCTTATGGTTTTCGGATGAAACCATTAAAGGATGGAGGGAAAATAAAAACACGGGTAAGAAGGGCCGTCCAAGAATTTAATCTGCTGACGCTATCTTATGCGTGTTGATGATTAGAGCGGTTTATCTTAACCCCCCGGTGCTGTGCGAGGGTTTGTGTCATCGCTGATTACTTTGCTGGCTTTGGGATTGCCTGTTCCTTG
>NZ_JAEMUE010000005.1:0-42555 GCF_018342435.1 Neochlamydia sp. AcF65 | reverse complement strand
CAAAATAACCTCATATTCCGTATCGCTTTTCAAAAGCTCTTTACGTCCCGGTAAAGCAAAATCTGGATGCTTGATTAACGTATCTTCAATCCATTTCACTGCTTTATAAGCTGAGCTTTCGCTGATTCCATAGCTTTGGCTAATATGGAAATAGGTCCTATATTCTCGCATATATTCCAATGCCATCAACAGCATATCTTCTAAACGTAGTTTATATTTACGCCCACCTTTAATCTTCTTGGCCGTATCGGCTTGCTGTAAAATTTGCACCATCTTATCAAAGGTACTACGCTTTACCCCTGTCAATCTGCGAAAGCGTTCATCATCTAATTTCTCTATCCTATCAAATTTCATGGTGCCTCCTTTAAATGTTGAGTCACCATTTTACTAAAATTTACATTTTATTCCAGTTTCGAAAGAGGTCTATTAATGATAGAGGGGAAATGTTTGGTTTATATGTTAACACCATGAAATGTGGAGACCCAAGTCCCTGTGTCTGATCTGTCGGCAGACATTTTTGGCAAAATGTTTGCCGACAAGGGAGAGATATCCCACCAATTGGATAGCTGCCCGATTTCTGCTGTCAGACTGGTGAACTGGTTTTGATTTAAGTTTGGATGGCTTGTTTAAAGATAAGATAGCTAAAAGTTTTTTATTTCATTTTAGCCCTCCCCAAATTAAAAAGTACTTACAACCATTCTACAAGGGAAAACGCTGCCTTATTTTTTCTGCAATATCTTTCAAAGGATTTTCCGCTAATTCAAGTTTGGTAAGCTGAGACAGCTGCCCGATTTCTGCTGGCAGACTGGTGAGCTGGTTTTGATTTAAGTAAAGCAATTGTAGCTGAGGCAGCCCCCCGATTTCTGCAGGCAGACTGGTGAGCTGGTTTTGATTTAAGTAAAGCCATTGCAGCTGAGACAATTGCCCGATTTCTGTAGGCAGACTGGTGAGCTGGTTTTGATTTAAGTAAAGCCATTGCAGCTGAGACAATTGCCCGATTTCTGTAGGCAGACTGGTGAGCTGGTTTTGAGTTAAGGAAAGCTCTTGCAGCTGAGACAATTGCCCGATTTCTCTAGGCAGGTTGGTGAGCTGGTTTTGATTTAAGTCAAGGCATGCCAGCTCAGACAATTGCCCGATTTCTGCAGGCAGACTGGTGAGCTGGTTTTTGCTTAAATCAAGCCCTTGCAGCTGAGACAATTGCCCGATTTCTGCAGGTAGGCTGGTAAGCTGATTTTGATTTAATCCAAACCATTGCAGCTGAGACAGTTGCCCGATTTCTGCAGGCAGACTGGTGAGCTGGTTTTGATTTAATTCAAGCCATTGCAGCTGAGACAATTGCCCGATTTCTCCTGGAAGGCTGGTGAGCTGATTTTGGTTTAAGTCAAGCGCTTGCAGCTTAGATAACTGGCATATTTCTGAGGGTAAATAAGTCAAGCCAACCCCAGATAAACCTGAAGCCGTGAAGTTTTTACAATTTTCTTCAATCCAACCTTTAAGAAGCTCCCCTTGTTTTTCTAAAGGTAAATACTTGATTTTTTCTTGACTTAAGTATTCTTTCCCGCTAGGAAGTTTTTTCCAAAGCAAAAGGCGATTAATATTCAGCAGATAAGAGGAGTAGCTAGCCAGAGTAAAGCACCTTTTTTCCTGAGTTTTCCATTTAAATTCTAGCTCCGCAGGAGCAAGTGATTTAGCTAGAGTAAAGGCCTTCTTGAAGATTGCCTTATCTTTTTCTCCTTCAGAAAGCCTATCATCCAGCTTATAAATTCTATCTAAAATAAAAGCCTGCTTGTTAATATCTCCTTGGGAAACATGTACTTTACCTATTTGCTTATAAAGAAAAGGCATCACTTCAGAATTTAGCAGATGATGCCATCTTTTACAGACGCTAAATAAGGGAGGAGCTGCGCAAGCCTCTAAGATAGGGAGCAGCAATTCATTGGGTAAGCTTTCAATAGATGCCGAAGAGATAGGATACATTTTATTTCCCGAGGTAGTAATGACTTTTCAGCCTTTTTATTTTTAAAGGCAATATAAAAAAGCTAGAAAAGCAAGTCAAACGAATTCGTATCCTTATCACCAAGGGGGTATCGGCTAACTTGTTAAGCAAAGAGCAAGCTACTATGCCTTATAGGCGACAGCTAGAGATAGAAGGTTTTGCTCAGCTTTGGCCGACTAAACGCAGTATGCTTTTAAGCTGCAATAAATCTAGGTTCTAGAATCTGTATATATTTAAGCCTTTCTAAAACTTATCTAATTGGCATTTTCAGCATCGTTTGGACATGAAAATTCTTGCCGCATGAGGTTCATAAAGGCTTTGACTTCTTTTGCATTGCCCTTAAGGTAAGGCTTAGCTAAAGTATGGCATTCTCTTTGATAGGTCGCTTGGCTGAGGATTACTACCCATCTTTGTTCAACGCCTACATAGCAAGAGGTAGTCTTAAAAGCTCGATAGCCTTCTACTATCGTTACAGTTTTGTCGTAAGGCTTTTTACCTCTTTAATTTGCAGGGGCACACGCGTGGCAAATAAGCTTTGTTCTCTTTTAAAGGCTTGTAAGGTAGTTGGCGTATAGAGAGCACTCTCTCCTACTATATCATTCAATATGATTTGAAGTATTTTCGCCTTGAAGTAGAATTCTAGGAGCTTTTTTTTAATGCTATATTTTCTTTACAAGTCAATCTATTACAAAGCTCTTAATTTCTTGCAAAGTTTACTATGGAAACAAACAGGCTAGATAGCCAGCAAGGCTGCCTTTTTAAATTCCGTCTTAGCGCTGAACTCACTCAAAATCATCCTTTTTATTTAAGCTATCTTAAGTGGATTGGATGGAAGTAGCTAGAAGAAGAATTTGATAAGTTGTTTGTAGAAAAATAGGCCAACCAGCTAGGCCTGTAAGGTTAGTTGTAGGGCTCCTTCTACCTTGTAACACATCTGCTGGCTTACAGTTTAGGTATAATTGAAGCTGTCTTAGAATGCTTTCTTATCCGATAACTCGTGTTAAGCTAGGTAGCATTTTAGATCTTTTCCTAAAGATAGGGTAGCTTCTTTAAGCAAAAGTTTCCATGCAGCTTTTTTTTACAAACTTAGATAATAAAGTGGAGAAATATGAGACCTCTTTATCAGTAAAGTCTCTTATTTCTGAGCACATAAAGTCATAAAAAGAGGAAATTCTTGGCGACTACGATTTTCCATTTTAGCATTTGCACCTGTGCTAATCTTATTAGAGCACCACTCTTCCATATCGTATACGCTAAAACCGGCTTCTCTTAACCAATGAAAATAGTTACAGAGAGGGAAATGGTAAGAGGTGAGCTGCGCAGAGTGTTGTCCCTTACTAGGATGGGCACAGATAGGAATTTCTAGAGGAGACATGTATCTATCTATGCGACGGTATTGAAGCTTCTTGTCCTTATCTATCTGCCAGGAAGTCTGGCGAGGAAGCCGAAAATAAGGGTGATTAAGAACCATTATTAATACTCCGTGCTTTTCCAAGTGTTTATAAGCATTGTGGAATACTTGTAAAGGAGATGAAATGTTTTGCAGAGCTAAAATAATGGTAGCATGAGTAAATTTCTTGTCATCTAAAGAAAGGTTTTTTGTAACATCCGCTACCTTGTAATGATGCTGAAGGTTAGTATCCAATTTTTTGGCTTCTTTGATCAAAGTAGGAGAAAGATCTATACCCATATAGTTTGTATGGGTAGGAAGATGACGAGCTAACACGCCTGATCCGCAAGCAATATCTAATATAGCAGGAGAGGAGCAAGCTTGAAGGTTTAGCAACCGCAACAAATTTGGAATGATAATTTGCTGGTGATAGTAATGACCTTCTGCGCCGACAAGGCTTTTATACCATTGGCTGGCAGGCTCCCATGAGGCAGCTTTTGGATGCGGTAATTTGGTAGGTGTTTTCATGAAAAAATCAACTCTCTAGGATTAAGTAAACATAAATTTTTAAGATAACTTCTTGTGTTTCCTTTAAAGGGGGACAATAGGAATTTAACTTGTTATACGAAGAGTTTACAAGGTAGCAGATTTTACTTTCTACAGATATGATGAACTAGTAGCTTGATAGGACAGTACAAAAGTAGTCTCTTAGGCTCAAGAAAATTAAAGTGTATACGTTTTTTAATCTAATCCTTATGCAGTCACGTACTTTATGAAATCCTTTTTGTTAAGCAGAGGGACATCTTTCAGAGGCTTAGGTATACAGACTAAGTTTTTTTAAACGCACTATTAGGAAAATTATTTTTACCAAAAGTGGAAATGCTTGGAGGAAATTTAACCAAGAGACAAGAAAACTTTTAACATCCTACTCATTGGACCCCATTTTTTTAAAGTAACAACATTAACCGCTTTTAATAGAGCACATCTTCAAGAGAGAAAGAAAAAGTTAAAGCCAAAGGAATGCATGGCGTGAACAAGAAGAAGGCAGAGATTGCGAGGGATAAGAAATTTTAAGAGTTGTAATACTTGTAAATTGTAAAAGGATTATTAAATTTTAAATAATAGAGAATTGATCAATCATTTGAAAAAGTCCTACCTTCTTTATCTGATGGCCTGTTTGAAAGAAACTAAGAGGAAAAATAGTGAAAAATGTTATAAGAAAGCAAGCTAGGAAGATATCAAGTTAATGAATGCATATTAGAGGATGTCCATGGTTAAAGTGACTGTTTTATATACGGGTGAGCTTCACTGCCAAGTAATTCGTGAGAATCCACGAGCTACGCTGGAAACAGATGCTCCTGTAGATAGTGGGGGAACAGGGGTATCATTCTCTCCTACAGATTTGATGGCAAGTGCTTTAGCAACTTGCATAGCGACAACTCTAGCTTTATACGCGCAGAGAAAAAGCTGGGATGTAACAGGGATGCGACTGGAAGTAGAAAAAAGCATGACTACTCAACCCATTCGCCGCATTGGAAAAATTATAATCAAGATAGGGATTCCTCAGAATTTTTCTTTCGAGCAAAAGCAAACTTTAGAAAGGATAGCTGCTAGTTGCCCTGTTCATCATAGCTTACATCCCGAGGTAAAAGTAGAGCTTATTTTTTGCTGGGGTAGCTAGAACTTTATCAAGGATGGCTGTAAAAAATTATAAATTTTTTTAAGCTCCTCTGAAGTTTTGGGATAGGCTAAAAGTAGTAAATAAAATATAGAAAAGGATATCTTATGGAGAAAGCAAATGCTTAATAGCCTGAATCCTTTTGAAGATCCTTTTCTGATCCAAAAACTAAATCCTCTTCTAATTGAATCGCTACATAGTTACTGGATAGCTTTAAAAGAGGCAAAAGTTTCTGCTGAAGAAAAGTTACAAGTAGAGGATGCCTTATATAATTTGGTAGGCTTTGCTTTTCTTCACCTGTTCCAACCTCTTTATCACCAACATCCTCCTAAAATTTCTGGGTCAGTTTTTTTACTTTCTGCCGTGCATTCTGATGGAATAGGCGATTATATAACATTATTTAAATGCGCTAAAATTTTAAAAGAACATCACCCTGCTTTAGAGGTTTATCTTGCTTATACTCATAAGCAATCTTTGCCTTCCATCGATCCTTACCTTTATCATATAAAAAAAGAAAATATTTATGCTTTTAAAGAAACCGAGGAAGCTTGCAGTGTTATCTTAGAACCCATTTTAGAGGGGAAAAAAGGTTTTTTATGTGAAGCGCAGCTTGACCAATTACTACTAGAGCACGATAGGCTTTTAGCTGAGTATGAAGCTTTGCAAGAAACCCACCCTCAGATAGCCCTAGCTATTCAGGAGCTTTCTAATGAAGTGGATCGATCTATTCAATCGCACTATTATTATCAGCAAAAAAAAGTAGAAGCGGAAAAGCTTTATCTTTTAATGAGAAAAAGCTTAGCTATTGTGCACATCGCACTGGCCTTGAACACGTTTGATAATCCTGAGTTAGCCTCGAAATCTCTTTATTTTGCAGAAGCGGGAAATTTTCAAGGGATAGCCAACTACCTTCAACGCCATTGGTTTAGCATGGGATTAAACGCCTTTGAAGAAGGGATTTTTCTTAATAATCATCATACAACCTCTCATTGGAGCTGCACAGCTTTATGTCAATATCTATGGCAAGTTGATCAGCCCCTTGCTGAGCATCTTGAAAATTATTTAAAGGATTATGCTATAGAAGTTGCCTACTTGCCGCATTCTTCTGCTCATCAAGAGGTTTTTATCGAGATGATGTGCCGCTTTCATCTACATGATAGCCGCCATCTTACCATTATTCTTCCTCAGCACAAAAAAGAGCAACTTCTTCATTTTAGCGATAGTTGGATGCTTGCTTACGGATTTTCTAAAATCCTTGTAGTCGATTTTGTACCTTCTGCCCGAGAAACAGTATTAAATCAAATTAATTTGGCGAAAAGAAAAATTTTACGGCTAGTTTACGTTCTTCCTTTACCAGCTTCAGATTTTACCAAACTAATAAATCTGAGTGGAGAAATTATAGGCTGTACGGGTGATGGATCATTAAGTGATTGCATTCAATCAGGCAAAATTCCTTTTTATGAAGTGCGCCGACATAAAACAGGAACTTTAGAGGCTTTTATACGGTTAGCGCAAAAATTAATGCTGCCGGAGGTTTTGAAGTATTGCGAGCTCTTAAAGCAGTTTGCAGATTGGCCCGTCCCTTCCTTTCTAGAAAAATTTGAAGCAATACTTCAGGATAGCTCTTTTAGAAAGCAGTGGGAGACGTTAGTGGAGTTTATTAAACATTATTATTGCTTAGAAGATTCCTATCTTGCTCTTATCAATCGCTTTTTGTGGATGTCTCTATCTAAGGAAGTTAAAGAAAAAGAAAAAAGCCTGATCAATAGCTATTTCGAAGGAACAATTGGTGCAGAAAGTGTTTATCTAAGCTTAGAAGAAACATTAAAAAGCCAACTGCCTAAAATTGTGGAAAGTTAAGGAGTAGTTAGCTTTATTTCTAACGTTTATAAGAGCAATATACAGAGGATAGCATCGAGCTTGTAGACATCCCTCTGGCGCTCATTAGCAACAGGTAGTTTTTAGCAGGCGCTCAGCAGGTTCCTTTATTGGATAAGGCTAAATAAAGTTTGATTAGAGCCAACCATCTTGCTTTAATGAGCAGTCGTAGTAGAGGATCTACTATTAGACATCTTAACTTTTTTACACAAAAAAATTAAAGGGATCATAGCTAAAAAGCCCCAAGCTGCTAGCCAAGCTAAATCATTGGTAGAAAGCATATAGCTTTGCTGCTCAATCAGCTTTTCTAAAAGTTGATTAGAAACATCTGATGTAAAGGAAGGATGATAATTTGCTAGAGTTTCATAAAATTTTTCTGTAGAAGAGTTGAAAATTGTTAAAGCCTCTGTAAGGCGAGCACGATGAAAGGTTTTAAGGCGCGTCCATATTTCAATAGACAAAGATGTTCCCAATCCACTTCCGACAAGAATACGGATAAAATTGTAAAGACCCGAGGCGCTTGCATAGCGGTCTTTGGGAATATTACCCAAAGAGAGTTGTACAAGAGGTAAAAAGAAAATAGCTACCCCCAATCCTTGGAGAAAACGAGCGAGCATAATCGCTTGCAAGCTAATAGCCGTAGTAAAATGAGCTTGGTAGAAAAAACTTAAAGCAAAAAACAGAAAACTTAATGACGAAATCAAGCGAAGATCAAAGCGGTTCATATATCTTCCTACGAGAGTAGAGAGTAGAAAAGGGATAATCCCTACAGGAGCTACCGCCAAACCTGCCCAAAAAGGAGTATAGCCTTGTTCTGTTTGCAGCCAGAGAGGAATGGTTACAGTACTTCCAAAATAAAATAAAAAGCCGATCGTAGTTGCAAGGCAGCCCAAAGCAAAATTGATATTTCTAAAAAAAGAAAGATCGACTATAGGATATGGTTGATAATAAGTCCATATAATAAAATAGCTTAAGGCGATGATAGAAGCAATTGCGAGTGCGAGAATAGTGTTGGACTTAAACCAATCCAAATCTTTGCCTTTATCTAACATAATCTGTAAGCATCCTACTCCTAGCGATAACAAAGCAACCCCAATCCAATCGATTGGATTTCTTACCACTTGGCTGTCTTTATCTTTAAGTAAATACCAGGTTACACTGGCAGAAAATAAGCCAATAGGAACATTCATATAAAATATCCACGGCCAACTATAAAAATCCGTCAAATAACCTCCTAGAATAGGTCCTAGAATTGGAGCTATAATGACAATCATTCCCCAAAAACCTAAAGCGTTCCCCTGCTTTTCCGGAGGATGATTAGCTAATAACAAAGTTTGGGATAAGGGAATTAACGAGCCCGCCACAGCGCCTTGCAATACACGAAAAAAAACAAGCATGCTAAGAGATGAAGAAAGTCCACAAAAGAAAGAGGTAATGGTAAATAAAGCGATAGACCAGCAAAAAAGGCGTACTCGGCCAAAATAATCAGATAGCCAACCCGTAAGAGGAAGAATGATAGCATTGCTAGCAGAAAATGAAGTGATCACCCAAGTGCCTTCCTCAGTACTTACATTTAAATTGCCAGCAATATAGGGAATGGCTACATTTGCAATCGAAGTATCTAGCACTTGGATAAATGTTCCTAAGCCTAGTGCTACATTAAGCAAAGTAAGCCTATATCCTTGCTCGTATTGTTCACTCTTCATTGCTAATCATCTTTTTTCTTTAAGTTTGCTTGAATTACTTCTTCGATTACATGATCGATGGGTTCTAAATGAACATTAAACACTGTAGTAGTAGCTAGAGGGCGGCTAGGAGAGGTGCTAGCAAGCATAGGTAAATCTTGATTGCTAATATCTACTTTAACTTCAGCAGAAATTCCTAAACGCAAAGGATATTTTTTCATTTGCTCCGGCTCAACGCTTATACGTACAGGTAGGCGTTGAACAATCTTAATCCAATTTCCTGTCGCATTTTGAGGAGGGATTAAAGAGAACTTACTGCCGCTACCTGAAGCTATGCCCACCACTTTTCCTCTATATTCTATCTTTGAACCATACATATCAAAACTAATCGTAGCCGGTTGGCCAATACGCATAAATTTTAATTGAGTTTCTTTAAAGTTTGCTTCTACCCAATAATCATTCTGGGAAATGATAGCCATAAGAGGCGTTTGCGGCCGTACGGATTGTCCTACGTTAACGGTACGTTGCGCTACATAACCTGTAGCGGGTGCATAAATGTAGCAATGCTGTAAATCATAATAGGTTTTGCGGACTTGAGATTTGGCTTCAATAAGCAGAGGATGGCATTCTAAAGATGTATTTCCGACAGCTGCTATAGCTGCCGCTAGCTCTGCCTCAGCAATTTGGTGAGCCGCTTTTGCCATAGATAAGCCGGCTTTAGAATGAGTATATTCTTCTTTAGAGACAGCTTGTATTTCTACAAGGTGCAAGCGATTTTCATAGTCATAATTTGCTTTTGACAAAGCAATCTTGCGTGCTTCTAGGGTCGACTGGCTTGCTTTTACTTTCTCATAAAGCTGACGTACTTTTAAGACCGTGGAAGCCAAGGAGGCCAGAGAGTGCTCGTGTTTAAGTAAATATTCTGTTGAGTCGAGTTTTACTAAAAGTTGGCCTTCGGTCACAAAATCCGTATCATCCACATAGTAAGCAATTACAGAGCCGGTGATAGCAGGATTGACGTTAATCATATTCCCACTCGCGTAAGCATCATCTGTGGTTTCATAACCTTGAAGGTAGAGTACATAGAGTAAACCCCAGCTTAGGCTTGCTAAAGCCAAGATTAATGTAAATCCCCAAAGCTTTTTATTTCTCTTGATAATATTAGAGGAAGATAGAGGGGAAGAGGAGGGCTCTTGGCAATCTAGACTATCGGGATTAGGCGATTTTTCAGAGGATTTATTAGCCTTTTGCGGCCGGGCTACTAAATCTTTTATTGTATCTACTCTCATTCTGGGCGTTTCTTTATTGGCTTTCATTATCGTATCCACCCCCTAATGCACTGATTAAACTTGTAAATCGCATGTAATAATTTTCTAAGGCCACTAGCTTTTTATTCTCTTTGGAGGTTTTGTCAAATTCGGCGTCTAATACATCTAAGTAAGAAGCTAGATAATATTTAAAGTTTTCTTTAACAAGTAATAAATTTTCTTCTGCTAGCTTGGCAATTTGTACAGAATCTTGCATTTCTTCAAAAGCATATTTTAACTCCGCTATGCTATCTAACACAGTTTGGACTGCTGTAAGAATAGATTGATTATATTGTTCGATGGCAATGTAATATTCTTCATGGGCTGTGCCTAAATTAGCTTGAAGGAGTCCTCCTTCAAAAATGGGCAAATTAATGGCAGGGCTTGCTTGCCCATAAACACTTCTCCATTTAAAAAGGTCATGAGGATGAAGAGTTTGATAGCCAAGAAGCCCCATTATGTTAAAGCTTGGATAGTAAGCTGCTCGTGCGACTTTAATTTTTTTTGCCGCTTCTTCTGCTCGCCAGATGCTTGCTGTCACATCAGGCCTATGCGCTAAAAGGTTAAAGGGTAGATTTGTAGGTAACGAAAAGAGAAAAAGCTCTTGATTTTCAATCGCAATTGCTTCTATGGGTTGGCAGAAATCCCCTGCGATTAAGGCTTGCAGTTGATTTTCATAGGCTTTAATTTGAAGTTGAACTTGCTTGAGTAGCAATTGCGCTTCTAAATGATATGTTTGAGCCTTTTTTAGAACACGGGGGTGCTCAATATCATTTTTAACGCGTTTTTCTACCAATAGTAGGTACTCAGCACGATTATGAAGTTTCTTTAAAGCCAATATTTTTCGCGCATAGGAAACCTGCAAACGGAAATAAGTTTGGGCTATAGAAGTACTTAATATGACGGAGGAAAAAGCTGCATCTGCTTTGCTAGCTAAAATTTCGCCTACAGCAGCTTTAAAGCTATTGAAATTCTGCTGCCATATATCGAGCTGGTAATGGGTGTCTAAATTAATTTCTGTCTGCGTAAAAATAAAGCCTGCGGAACGAGCAGGAGAAGCTGAAGAAGTAGTAAAAGCTGAGGCTGGGGGGGAGGTTGAAGCAATAGAGGCAATTGTACCTGTTTTACTCGTGCGCGACCGCGTTATATCGGTTTCAAGTTCTAGCGTAGGCCATAAAGCAGAACCTGCTGCTCGAGCAGCATAATTGGCTATTTTTACACGAGCCTGAGCAATTTTAATACTTGGATTATCAGATAACCCCTTGCTTATAAGCTTATCAAGTTGGCTATCGCCAAACATTAACCACCAGTGGGTCTGGGGCCATTCACCGGGAGTAAATGGCTCTTCATTAATTGTTGAGAGGAGCGATTCTTCAAAAGCTTTAGTAGGAAATTCATAAACATTGGGCTGGCGTTGTTTTAAACAGCTCGTGAAATTGATTGTGGTAAGGGATAAGAAAGCTAAGGTGCAAATTAAGGAAGGTATCTTATATTTTTTCATAAATATAGCAAGCATGAGATAGATGTGTAATTTTTCAAACCTTCTTTATTTACGTTTTTACTAAAATAAATTCTAGATATTTATTCCTGCCTAAGCAGATTAAAAGATAGACTTGGTCCTTCAGGAAATTTTTTGATGATGCAGGCGCGAAGGAAAAGGCTCTCTTCCTTTAATTGTTGATTAAAAAATTTTCAAAATTTGTTTTAAGCGCTAAAAAGAGACTGTGAAAATTTCTCTTTGAAGAAAAATTGTAGCAAAAGGTTAACCTATAGGGAGGCTTTATTATCAAAAATCACTTTCTATCTGTTGCTCGTGATTGTTTAACGGAGTAGTTTAGGGAAAAATTTTTTTTCTTCTGAAAAGCAGAATTGTTTTTTTAGCAAAAAGCTAAGCTAGCGATAGCTAGCAGTTGAGACGATGTGCCATTTCTACAGCTATTTTCTTAGGGGCTTTTAAAGATGGCAGATAAGTATGTTTAGCCAATTGTAACGGGAAAAAATCCGAGCGATGTTATTGATAAGGTTCATCCACACAGCTTTTAATAATATCGGTACATTTAATAAAAAAATTAATTAAATTCTCATTTTTTTCGATTTCCCTAAGAGCTTCTTGGCAGGCTTCTTGGTGAAGGTTGGTAAAACTTTGCTGTAATAAAGGCCCATGATAAAGGGCTCCAGCTAAGCTTACAATATCTTTAAATAGCCCCTCAATAAGTTTAAGGCGTTCTTCTGCTAGAGGATGCGCATAAAGGTCGTAATTTCCTGTTTTCAAAAGCTTATTAATTAATATATTTTCTTCTTGAACGGAAAGCTGAGCAATCCTTTGTCTAGCACTGGTAATGAGCTGCTTTCTTTTATTAAAAACTTGCAAGGAGGGAGAGTTAAATTTAGCAGGGCATACAATCTGGCTAATGATTTCTTGAAATTGCGCATAATTAGCGACTTGGCTTGTGGCTAAAAAGCTTGCCAAAATTTCACGTCCTTCCGCCAAAGCTTTCTTTTCATCTAATGTTTGACTTAACGTACAAACTAAATCTGGATTTTCGTAAATATTTTTATAGGTAAGTTTGATTAAATATTTAAGGTTGTGTTGATAAGGTGCATCCTTTTCATCCTCAATTAAATTTTTAGGAATAAAAGAGGTAGTTTCATCTTCAAGAATGTTCGTTAAAATAGGTGAAGACTTTAAGATAAGTTTTTGAGTAATCCCTTGCAGGTAAGAAGTTTGGTAAGCATTTAAAAGAAGACTCAATAGATAATGATAGTATTCCCCATTTAACTGGCGCTCGGGAGTGTAATGTCGTAAAAAGGTAGAAGGAAAAGAATCATTTGAAAGAGGGTAGCGGGTAGATAGTTTACCTGCTACAGCATCCATTACATAATCCTTTTTAGCTCCTTGGGTGATATTATCAAGCAGTGAAGGAGCGTAGTCAATAAGGAAACGTAGAGCACGGACTTCTGCGTAAGAGAACAGGTTTGTAGGAGTTTTTTTTACTTTAGACAGTTGGGTTTTGTTACCAAAAGGAAGTACCGATAGCATGGCAAAGATAGGAAGGCCATCATTTAAAAAAGCATTATAGCTATGGTATTTGGAAAACGACAGATTGATTATTTGTAAAAACTGCTTTACCATAATAGCGCTTATGTTTAGTGCATAAGCAAAACTTTTAAGAGTTGTCTTTTGCATAGAAAGGTTATTGTCTTTCCTAAGAGCTTGTAAGGAATAGGCAAGAGTAGAAAAGAACAGGGCTGAAATTAGCTCAATACTAGCAAAAACGGTGTTTAAAAGATAACCACTAATAAGAATCCCTTTAGTTATGCCTCTTTTTAAAGCCCCTTGATCGTTTATGGCATCAAGATGTTGCAACGCATGGGTTCCGAGGTTACTGATTACATAATGGAGACGGTGGCATAAAGGCTTTGGATGCAACATATCCTTTTGACTAGAATCGGCTTGCATAATCTGATGCATTAAAGGAATTGTAGAGTTGATGTCATATAATTTATTCATGAGGGCCTAATATGATTAAAGTTGTGCCTTAATACTAGCCGATTTATTAGTAATAAAGATAGTATAATTATATACTTAAAATAAATTTTTATTGATAAAAAGAAAGGTTGTGAAAAGGAAAAAAATCTAGCATCCTAAAGAACATTAACAAATAGGAATAAAACTATTTCTCCTAAAAGGCTTTTTTGGTGAAATTTTTACCTCAATGAAAACTTATAACTTTTTTAAAAAGTCAAAGTACATGCGGAAAAAGTATAAGAAGTCAAATTAAGTGGCGGCCCTATAATAAAGAGAGAGCAACAGGTAGAGGCCAAACAGCCTATAAAACGTTCTGGATAGGGAGATGTTAGGGAGCATCCTTCCTTGTTCTATCTTGAATCTCTTGAATAGCTTTTTGACAAGCTCGGGCAAATAAGTTTTCTGTTCCAAAAGCGTTGTAAACATCCCCTTGATTTAAAAGATTTGTATTAACATAATTTCTACAAAGCAACTTGCCTTGATGTAGCTCTCCTGACAGGGTGCCAATCTTATTGAAAAGTTGCTGAATACATTGGACACGTTGGAGAGAAAGACCCTGCTTTTCTATTTCATAGGAGCCAAGTTGCAGCAATTTTTTCGTAAGAATTGCTTGTTCTTCAGAAGAAAGTTGGCTGAAGCAATTTTTAGCATGCACAAGGCGTTGGTACCTTTCATTATAAGGTTTTAAGGCAACTGCTCTAAATTGGGTGGGGCATACGATTTCACTATGAAGCTCTTGTAATTGAGCGTAATTGGCAAGTTGCAGATTTATATTATAAAGCGTTTCTAACATTTCTCGGCCATCTTCTATTGCTTTTAACTTATCAGCTTCTTTACTAAGTAAGTAAACTAGCTCTTCATTATCATACAAATCTACAAAAGCAGTTTTAATAAGGCTTAAGATGTATGTTTGATATTTTACATCTTCTTTATGAATGCTTACATTATAGTAATGAATATGATGAGCATCTTGATATCCTTCTAAGAAGCTTGTATGCATCAGATAGCTTCCGACTAAAGTTAGCAAGCGTAAACGATAATGCGTATCACGTAAATTAGCAAAATTTAAACGATTCAAAATATCAATGCAATCAGGATTTTGGTGTAGGAATCTTTCTAAAGTGGGGTCATCGGTGAAATTACTTCTAATGTTAGAAGAGAAATCCCTGGCTAGCCCTCGTGCGATATCTTGCAAAGCTGAAGGCGCTAACTCTATAGCTATTCGGGCAATTTTTACTTCAAAAGGCATTAAGCTAGCGCCAATAGGTATCCTACCAGCCTGGCAATCAAAAATATGACCTATAAAGAGAGGAATAAAGGCAGAGGCTCCATGGATAGCATGGCTAGCCGTTGCATTGAGACTGTGATACTTCGAAAAAAAGCCTCGCTTTAGGCAGGTCACTTGAAGAGCAATGATAATAGCGCAATTTAAGGAGTGAGCACATAGTTTAAAAGTAATCTTTTGAAAAATGGGCGATCGGGTTTTTAAAAGCAGGGGGCCGGTAAGGGCTATAGCCGATAAAGCTGCCGTTACCAATCCTTCACTTATGGCAAGCGGCGTATTTAATAGATAGCCTGTAGCTACAAAACTTTTACTCAACACAATGACAATCTTTCCATGCCAGCGCTTACTATTGGCGCGTTGCTGCATGGCTGTTCCCACATAGGTGATCCCGTGACAAATCTGATGCACTAAAGGTGTGAGGTGAAGCACGTCTTTATCAGAAGCCGCTGGATACCTTAACTGTCTTAAAATTGGGTCTGTATCTAGTGCATTTATTGCTTGAAAATTCATAAATACTCTCCCCATAAGCTTTTCTAAAAGCTGCTTTAATAAGATTTACACTAATCCTTTATTTTAAAGAAAAGATAAAGATAAGAAATATAGGAGCTTTTAATTTATCCTCCTTAGTAGATTGCTAATATTATCCTGGAACAGATATTTGCTTGCCGCCCAGTCGCCATAAATGCTTGAAGCTCTTTATATGAAAAATGCAAGAAAGAAGAAATGGAGGCCATTGCCTTTCCAATTGATTTGCCTACACCTTAATCTTTTAGCTATAAAGGCCAAAAATAGATTAGCAAATATAATCTCTCTTCTTTAACATCCTTTTTATTCTTATTTATGGAGTGCCAGTATGCAGGAAGTTATAAAAACATTTGAAGTTACCTCTTTTGAAAACGTCATAACTGAAGAAATGAAAAAGGAGGCTATTCAAACTTTAGAGCAGGGTAAAGTAGTCTATTTTCCTCATTTACCTTTTAGCTTACATGAAGATGAGTTCCAATTTCTCTCCTCCCAGGTAGTAGCCCCTAATTCAAAAAACATTAGCTATGATGCAATAAAAGATCGATTAGGCGGAACAATTTGTAGAGGAGAGAAAGAGCAAAAGTTAAAAAATATGATGGAGCGTTATGCTTTGCAAAGTCGTCTCTTTATTGAAAAGCTATTTCCTCATTATAAAGAGCATTTAATCCAAGGTCGTACAAGTTTTCGTCCAGCAGAAATAGCAGGAAGATCTAGCTCCTGGCGTAAAGATGATACTCTACTCCATGTGGATGCTTTTCCTTCTTCACCTGTAAAAGGGAAACGAATCATGCGTTTTTTTTCAAATATCAATCCAGCTCAGCAACCTAGAGTTTGGAAATTAGGGGAGCCTTTTGCTGAAGTAGTACAAAAATTTGGAATAAAATTAAGAAAGCCGGTCCCCGGACTAGCTTGGTTATTAAAAGCAGTAGGCATTACCAAAGACTATCGCACTCTTTACGATCATTATATGATCTGCCTGCACGATTTAATGAAAAGAGATAAAGAGTATCAAGAGAATGCTAAACAGCAAGAAATATTGTTTCCACCTGGGAGTAGCTGGATAGTTTATACCGATCAAGCTTCCCATGCAGCGCTTGCAGGTCAATATGTTATGGAGCAAACCTATTACCTTCCTGTAGAAAGTCTACAAAATCCGGAAACCTCACCATTACACGTATTGGAACGCTTTTTTGGACAAAAATTAATTGAAAAGGGTTAAAGCTTAAACGTTTACTTAGCCTAATCTACCTAAAAAAGTAAGCCCTTAACAAGTTAAGGGCTTTTTTTCAAATAATCTTAGAATTTAAGCTAAAAAGCCATGTTACCTTCTAGTAGTTATGCGAGGAGCCGCAGCCACAGGATGAACGTGCATTGGGATTACTGATTTTAAAACCTGCCCCCTGAAGTCCATCCACATAATCAATTTCTGAACCTAAAAGTCGAGGCACTATAGCTTTTTTTACGTGAATTTCGATAGCATGGGAAACAAATATCTCATCATCTTCAGCAGCTTTTTCAGAGAAGTCTAACACATATTCAAAGCCACTGCAGCCTGCCATTTTCTCTTCAAATCTAATGCCCCAGCCGGTTTTACCCTCTTCGGTTAAAATCTCTAGATATTTTTTGGCAGCACGTTCAGTAATGGTAATGGTAGATAAATCTGCTTCTTCTTGTAAAAGATTGTTAAGTCTTTCTACTAACGTATTAATTTGCTCTTCATTCATCCCATGGCCTAACATGCCAGCTTCTAGAGTTTCCCAAGTGGCTGCATGGCATCCTACGCAATGGAGCCCTGCACGCGTAATTTCTTGCGCTAATTTTTGCGCTTTAAAGGGAAAAAGAGATAAAATTTGTTCAATCGTCATCTGGCGATGGATGATAGTATTTTCTTGATTTTGTGTGCTAGTCATGGGCTTAACCTTTTCATTAAAATGATACTTTTACATTGCCTTTTTTGATGCGACACTGGCAAGCAAGTCGCTCGTCGCAGGTACCTTCTCCAAGAAAATCTTCTTCTTCTTGAGTTGGAGAGGAGAGATTTTCTTTTCCCTCTTTAACAAGGATAACACAGGTTCCGCATACACCCTCTGTACAGGCAAAAGGAACTCCTGCTTCTTCACAAACTTCAGCGATTGGTGAATCATCAGGCAATTCAATTTCTTCGCCATTATGATCAAATATTAACTTGGCCACTTCTAAAGACTCCGCTTATATGATTGCAACAATCATTATAGGCATATATCTAATAAAGAACAATGCCAATTAAATATTCTCCTTTTCTTGTGTAAATGCTCTGGAGACTTTACTAGTATAAATAATAAGAAAAAATCCGCTGAGGATAAAGGGCAGGCTTAAATATTGGCCCATTTGCATTGTTGATTCGTCAATAACAGTACTTTGCGAACTCTTAAAGAATTCTAAAAAAAATCGCGTGGAAAAAAGCAATATAAAAAACAATCCGGCCATGAAGCCAGATCTCTTGCGCACATGAGTTCTTTGCCAAATTAAAATGAGGAGAGCAAAGATAATTAGATAAGCAAAGGCTTCATAAAGTTGGACGGGATGACGAGGTAGAGGCAAGCTATGATCGGCAGGATTTCCAAATATTACTGCCCAGGGCGCTTGAGAAGGTGTCCCTAGTATTTCCTGATTGAAGAAATTGCCTAGGCGAATACAAGCGCCAGCTAAGGCTGTAGGCAGGGCTATAATATCTGCAAGTGTTAAAAAAGTTAATTCAGAAAATTTCTTACGGATAGATAAACGATAAATAGCTAGGGCTAATAAAATACCCACAGCACCTCCATGGCTGGCCAAGCCTCCTTCCCAAACTTTTAAAATGTCTAAAGGATAATATTGATAATAAGGCCAATCATAAAAAAAAACGTGACCTAGACGGGCGCCAATAATGATGCCGGTGACAACGTACCATGTGAGGCGATCTGTTAGCCTTAATGCTATCGAGGAGATATCTTTATTGTTTTTTTGAGAGCTATAGCATTCCAGCAACCAAGTGCGCAGAAGATGAAGAACGATAGAATAACTTAATATAAGGCCTAACACGAAAAAGAGGCCATACCAGGCGATAGGCCTGTTAACAAGGGGTAGAGTGAAGATATCTTTAGAAGGGTTCCAGTATAGCCAGGCAATCAACAAGTGCATATAAAAGACCTTTAGAAGTCAAAGGCTCCTACTTTTTGCCATAGGAGCCTTTTGATCGGAGTAGAGGGATTCGAACCCCCGACCTACTGCTCCCAAAGCAGCCGCGCTAGCCAAGCTGCGCTATACTCCGAAGAAAAAGCAAATTATAGGCATGAGGGGCTTTTTCAGCAAGAAATTTCTAAGGGATTTGCTGATATTTCGACTTAACAACTTTAAAGTAACCATAGATCGATAGCTTTGATTAGAAGATAAGCTGGATAAGTCCGTAATGACCCAGCTTGGATATTCCCCAAGTTCTCTAGACTCCTTTAAATAAAAATTGAAAGTTTTTTCGAATGAAGAATAGCTTAGTTTAAATCCATTCTAAGAAGGTAGCTCAGTAACTTTTTATGTTAGGTTGTAGGATTATTTTATTGCCTATCTAATCGGTTAGCTAGCTTAGAGAAAACGTTAAGGTGTCCAAAGCTTAAGAGCTGGTTACATATCTTCAGCTAATAAATACAACTTCCGGTCTCATTTTGCTCAGTCAGCTTCTTTTTCTACTTGCCTAACTAAAGTGGCTTGAAAAAGAAAAACTGGAGTGAATGTATTTCATCCACTAAAGCTTTATTAATCGTTAAATTAAAGAGCTCAAGAGAAACAGCTTATATGAAATCATTGTAGATAGAATTCATGTGTTAAAGAACGCCTTCCCCTCCCTCTTTATTGCGATTATTAGGTTCATTGAAATCGATTTTTTTCTGAATAGCTTGATAAGCACTGATAATGTCTTTATCATCGGTCTCTATACCTTTTTTTATCAGGCGTACACTCGACATCACGGTGGAATGATCTTTAGAAAAAATATCGCCAATTTTTGTAAAAGGCATTTGAAGTGTCTGCCGACAGAGATACATCGCTAATTGTCGGGGAAAAACACAATCACGGCTTTGCGCTTTTCCCAAAATATCTTCCGACATAATGCCAAATATTTCTGCAATACTTTTAATTATTTTCTCGGGAGTAAGGACATGTTGTTTTTCCTCAAGCAATAAATCACTTAAAATCTGTTTAGCCATAGGCACAGTAATACCTACTGTGGAGTGCTTTGCCATTTGCTCGTTGAGATGTGAGCGCAAAACTAAAGCTTCTAAAGCACGAATCAATGCTTTACTACTGCTAGGAAAATTATCTAACAGAAATTCAATGATTTTAGCATGAATAGGAAAATTAAAAAATTGAGCTTTTTTACGAATAGCAAGGGCTAATTCTTCCCTAGACAAAGGAAATAGATTAAGGACCACTCCCCATTCAAAACGGCTAACTAGGCGCGGTTCAATATAGGTAAGCTCTGCAGGAGAGCAGTTTGCACTTAAGATAATCTGCTTATTATCAAGATGAAGAGTATTAAAGGTATGAAAAAATTCTTCCTGAGTGGCTCCCTTTTTAGAAAACTCTTGGACACCATCAAGGATGAGGACATCACTATTTCGATAGGCCTGACGAAAAATACTCATCTCTCCTACACGAATGGCTGAGACTACGTGTTCAGTAAAAGTTTCAGCTCGAGAGTAAAGCACATGAAACCCTTGACTACGCAAAGCCTGAACGGTAGCCATCAGTAAATGCGTTTTCCCAGTTCCTGAGCTACCATGGATAAAGATAGGATTAAATATACCCAGCTCCTTTGGTTGGTCAGAATGAGCCAAGCTAAGCAACAATTTTTCTACTAATATATTCTTTTCCGAGGAAACATAATGCTCGAATGTACAGTAAGGATCTAATTCGTCAAAACATAAAGCGAAGGGGGCATGGTTGGATAAAGCTGCACTTTTTAATAAAGAACTTTTTGGTTTACGGGGTAAGCTGTTTGCAACACTTAAGTGAACTTTTATTTTCTTATTATTATTGTTAACAAATTTGGTGAGAATTTTTTGACGCATATGCTCTTCAAACCATAGAGCTTGAAAAGAATCTTTAGCTTCTAGATATAAATTAGCTGCATCAAAGCGAATAATTTTTAAGGATTTTAGCCATTTATGGACGGTTTCACTGCCTAGTTCAATTTCCTGTAAGGCGAGAAATTCATTCCATGCACGCATTTCTTAATTATCCCAGCTATAATTTAATCTCGTGCGAGAGGGCTCGCACGAATGTTGAAGAGGAGTATTAGGCAATCCTTTTTATTTTTTTACAATTTTTTGGCTGACTTCTATAACTTGAGGACGTAAGGCTTTTTTCTGAAGCTGCTTTAAAGTCCACCCTTGCTGTAGAATACCTAGTAGCATAGAAGATAACCAATATAGATTGAGGCCGGAAGGAAAATTATAAAACATTACGGCAAATACCCCCGTCATAATTGTACTCATCGAGCGTTGCTGCCTTTGCTGCTCTGTCATCTGGCTAGGATCTTTAGGGCCGGTAGTCATATAGCGTTGCTGGATGAACATCACCCCGCCTAAAAGAATAGGAAGTAAATGAAATTGATTTCCAATAAAAAAGAGGGGAGTATCCCAGCTAAATAGCACATCAGGGGCTGTTAGATTGTCAATCCATCCTGGAATAAAGCTAGCTCCACGTAGCTCAAAAGTGGATTTTAATAAATCGAACATTCCAATAAGAAATGGCATTTGTATCAGTAAAGGAAAGCAACCGGATATAGGGTTAACTCCGCGCTCACGGTACAAAGACATAATTTCAAGCTGAGCTTTTTTAGGATCTTTCTTATATTTCTCTTGAAGAGCTGTTACTTCAGGAGCAATTTGTTGCATCCGTAACATGGATTTTGTAGACCACGCATTGAGGGGATACATCATGATGCGTAAAGCAATGGTTAATAAAATAATTGAAAATGCCCATGAACTAGTGAGGCGATAAAAAAATTTCATTAAGATGAACAAAAACTTAGCAAACGGTTCTGAAATAAAAGCAAACCATCCATGAAAAGTTTGAGAGGCAATGTAGTCAGGATTGTATCCCGTGGTAGAATCACTATACATTGCATCGACTTTCTTCAAAATACTTTCAGCAAACGGGCCGCTGAAGATGCGGAAGTTCATAGAACCGCCATCACTAGCAAGCGGGAGTAGTGCCATGTATCCGGGCATATTAACTGCTTTAAAACGATCATATTGCTGATCCAATTGTACCAAACGTGAAGGAACTATCGTTCCTGGAACTTGCTGCACTCTATACCCTGCATCGATTTTGGATAATGGATCAAGGATTATGCCGAAAAAGCCATTGGAATCCACAATCCAATCTATATAGACAGAACTTACCGTGAGGGCATCTTTAGGTAGGTCAATATTTTCTACCGAGGATTTGCGATTACGTGTAATCCTATATTTTAAAGCAGGTGCTGGACTTCCAGATATCCATTCTACTTCAGGAACCCCTGAAGTTAACCATAAGCCACGGCTGTCTCCTTTTATCTCGATTGTCAAGTCAAAAGTGTAGGGGGCTGTTTGCTCGTCGTTTCTTAAAGTATAAGTTTTCGTGATGGTCCGATGGGATTGGCTAGCCTCAAATACGATCGTGTGGCTATCAAATTTTTTCACCTCATAGGTAAGCTCTGCAAATTCCGGATACTCTGAAACGATATTAGTTGCATAAAAGCGAGGTGGCAGGCGCGTAGGCTTTTTCTCTCCTTCTGCTATCAAATCGCGTCTTAAAAGCGGATAATATCCCCCTAACGATCCTTTTTGATGTAATGCCCCATCAGGAGTGTAATAAGGATGGGCAGGAAAATGAGCATTAGAAGGATGGTTTTTAACCATGTCACGATCATACTCAATTTCTTTTACCACAGTGGCTGGATGGCTAGCGCTTTGGAAAGGAAGATTAATTTCTACAATAGAGCCTCCCTGATTAGAAAAAACAAGCTGCTGGTAGGCATTTTCTAACACAAAAAATTTTTCCTCTGCCTTTTGCAGCGAGCTAGACGTTTGTTTAGCTTTAGGCATTGAAATAATATTTTCGGTACCCATAAATTCATTCATCAGCTTAAGACTACCATCCTCTTGCTCATAAATGCCTACAGGTAGATATCCCGCGGCTGTTTTTAATAAAGCAATAGCATTGGAAGGAAGATAATTTCTAACCTGATTTTCATATCTTTGCTCTTTCTGCTTTAGCAGGGCTAATCTGACTAAAGGAATAGATAAGCGCCCATCTTTATATTCTCCCCATAGGATTTTCGGAGCAGTTATTGCATGCTGATTTTTTCCACTTACTTCAACAATTTGCAAATCAAAAGAACCAAAATCAGGAAGTTCGCTTACTTGCAATTTTTTTCCATTTTCTGCTGCATAAATGGCAGGTTGTCCGATAGAGCCTTCTTTAAAAAGAAGGTTAAATGCTTGCGATTTGTTGTTTTCTTGAAATTTTTTGCTATAAACAATTTTCGGGAGCTGCTCATCCCATGCTAAGAGCATGACCACATGATTGATTTCTACCCCGGTAGTGAGAAAATTTGTAGCATTCTCATCCGCATATAAATCAATTAGGGGAAGGTTGCTAGGATTTTCGGTCTTCTGGCTAATCTCTTTCTCTAACTGTTGCTCGATTTGTAGAGCTTTGGCTTTTTGCTGTGCTGTCCATTCCTTTAAGCTTTCTTGATTTTTTCCCTCGAAGTACCAATTAACAGCAAATAAGGTTAAGGTTAGACATAAAACAAATAGCGCGGTTCGCTTATCCATAAGTAGACTTTTTTGTTGAAGTTTAAAGATAAATTAAGAACATTAGCATACATCTCTCTAATCATGCAATTTAAATCCCCTAGGTGAACCCCTGATAGGTAAGAAAAGATTATAGAGTTTAATCGGATATTTATAAGGCTTAAGTTTATTCTTGCTTTTGTCTCTTGGGAGGTGTATTTTTTATGATGGCGCCCGATATTTAATTTAAAAAGAATAGGCTATCCTACCCTTTGTGCTCATTCTCATGTTTTTTTACTAACTTTATTAATGGGCAACTTTTGAGCAGATAGATAATAAGGCTTCCAGCTTTTATGGCAGCAAGTGTGCATTAACTGCTAGATAGAACTGATTTAGGTCGATAGGGTTTTAACCATGCTAGACTTTAAATTTTATAATATTTTAAGAAGCCCTCTAAAATTTTGCACAGTGGGCGAGATGATTTTTCTTTAAAGATAGAGAAATATTTAATAGGTTTTCTAGCCCTGTTTATAATCGACAGAGAAGTTTATGAAAAAAAATTTGCTGAAAGCTCTATTACCTCTTCTTCTGGTAGGGAGAGCCGAAATTGCAGCTATGCCAGAAAAGAAATTAGAGACTTTTAACCGGGCAAGCCCACTGCCAGCTGAAGAACAGCCTCCCCAGATTTCCAAGGAAGATAAAGGGTTGACACATAAAAATTGGGCGGTTGCTTATTATAAAGATCAGGAGCAAGAAAAATCCTTTAAAGTTTTCCTTGAAGCTTTAAAAGAAATCCCTGCTACAGAAACTGTTAATATCTTAGCAGAGGAAAAGATAATCTATGCACAAGCTTTAAAGATCTATCTAGAAGATGCAGGCTATGATTCTGGCAAAACAGCAGCAAAACTAATTTCGCAATTTGAACCCCTTTTTGAAAAGAATCCTAATTTCTATCATCTAAGCTACTTATTGGCAATGAGTAAAGCAAATTTGGGTCTATACGATCAATTTTTTGAGCTATTTTACCATGCCTATCTTCATGACCCCCACCATTTTCTCGCTTATAAAGCCAAAGCTGCCCTATACGTTAAACTTTTCGAAAGAGCTAAAACAGAAGAAGAGCGGCAGGCTGCACGTTTACAAATATTAAGCCATGCTAGGAAAGCAGTCGATATAGAGCCTTATGATACGAGCCTCTATCGGATGATCATAGGATTTACTCAGAAAGATGCCAAGCCACAGGCTTTATCGACTTACCTTAACCGCATAATTGAGCAAAATGTAGTATTGTCGCGCATAGATATCCCCTATTATGTGGAGATAGCTCTTGCTTTTCATCAGTATGATTTAGCCCAAAGATTGTTAGATAAAGCTAAGCAATGGTATGCTTTTAGCCGTGTGATTAATTTGGCCCAGAAGCTTTTAGACGAAAAGCGTGGCCATTCTCAAAAATAATTAGGAAAGTATGGAACCTAGAACAAAAGAAGCGAAAATATTAGGGGATTATACTGTTGTTAAACAGATAGGCCAAGGGTCGCTAGGGAATGTTTATTTAGCCGAGCATCGCTTTATGAAAAAGCATTATATCCTAAAAGTTCTTCCAGAAGAGCTGAGTGCCGATAGAGCCTTTATTCAACGTTTTGAAGAAGATGTAGCTAATTTATCTGCTTTAGATCACCCGCATTTAGTTAAAATTCATAATGTTTCTTACTCGCATGGACAATACTTTTTAGTTACCGATTGTGTAGTAGATGAGCTGGGTGAAACAACCAATTTAATGCAATATATGGGGGGACGAGGCAAGCGATTAGAAGAGGAAGAATTATTCCGTCTACTCAGGCAGATTGCTGAAGCTTTGGATTATGCGCATGGAAAAAAACTTGTGCATCGCGGTCTTAAACTTAATAATATTTTGGTAAGTAATAGACTAGGAGCGCAAATTGATCTTTATCTTTCGGACTTCGGTCTTTCACGTATCGTCGGGGTAGGTTCCGTTTTAACGCGCATTTATAAGAGTGTAGCTGAATCTTTAGGCATTGGATCTGCCGTAAATCCTCTTAAAGCAGGGCAAGAACGCTATGCCAGCTCGTTAGAAAATTCAAAGTTAATTCCTTTGCACGCTTCTTTTCTACAGACTTACTTTTTTTTAGCTCCTGAGCAAAAACGCTTGGATACAACCAAAATAGTAGATGTACAAGCAGATTGCTATGCTTTTGGAGTGCTTGCTTATTATTTATTGATGAATGAGTTTCCGGAAGGCATTTTTGAAATGCCTTCTGAGCGTTCGGATTTGCGATGGAATTGGGATAAATTAATATCAAGCTGTCTACAAATTGATCCTGTTAAGCGTCCAGAATCGCTTGTGTACGAACTTGATAAAATGCAAGCTTCACCTGCTAAAGCTCTCTCGGCTCAT
Organism: Neochlamydia sp. AcF65; assembly: GCF_018342435.1. Taxonomy (NCBI): domain Bacteria; kingdom Pseudomonadati; phylum Chlamydiota; class Chlamydiia; order Parachlamydiales; family Parachlamydiaceae; genus Neochlamydia; species Neochlamydia sp. AcF65. Next base: position 17,070 of record NZ_JAEMUE010000005.1, on the reverse strand, counting down.
GGTTTAGCCGAGGTTTACATACTCGATCAACCTGTATTAAAAGAGACAGAGAGGGCTACTCAAAAAGTAATTAAACATGACGAAAAGCAAGCTGCTGCATTAAGGCCTATTCTTCGTACGGCTCAATTGGAAAGGCCTCAAACAGATCCCGATCCTGCTGCTGTCTTTCAAATCGATACCAGCGTAAAATCTTATCGACCCGAGTATAAAGAAGTGAAAAATATTCAGCCTCTTCTAACAGATATGGTAATTATAGCAGGAGGAAGTTTTTATCGTGGTAGCAATGATGGAAACCGCGATGAAGTACCTCGCCATCAAGTGATTTTAGCTGGTTTTGCTATTGACATCCATCCTGTCACTAACGAGCAGTTTGTTCGCTTTTTAGAAGTCATGGGTGGAGAAAAAGATAGCAATCATCAAGACATTATCCGTATGCGTGATTCAAGAATCAAACGTAGCGGTGGTAAATTAAGTATTGAATCGGGATATGCTAAACATCCAGTGGTGGGGGTAACCTGGTATGGGGCTGTAGCTTATGCTAAGTGGATAGGAAAACGTCTTCCAACAGAAGCAGAGTGGGAAATTGCAGCCCGAGGAGGACAAGAAAATTCTCTTTATCCTACAGGTGAAGAGATTGAAAAATCCCAAGCTAACTTTTTTAGCTCGGATACTACCGCGGTGATGAGTTACATTCCTAATGGCTATGGCCTCTATGACATGGTAGGAAATGTTTATGAGTGGTGCCAAGATTGGTATGGCTATAACTATTATGAGATATCCATTCAAGAGCCGGAAAATCCTAAAGGGCCTTTACAAGGTGTTTACCGTGTTTTAAGGGGAGGCTGTTGGAAGAGCTTAAAAGAAGACTTGCGTTGTTCAAGACGGCATCGGAATAATCCAGGTACCGTAAATGGAACTTATGGCTTTCGTTGTGCTGCGGATGTCCAATAATAAAGGATACCTATGATTGCTGTATTATTTGTGTGCCTAGGTAATATTTGTCGCTCACCAGCTGCTGAAGGAATTTTACGTCACCTCATTAATCAAGAGGTTGCTTTAAAAAATGTGAAAGTGCAAAGCTGTGGGTTAGGCTCATGGCACGTAGGGCAACTTCCTGATGCACGTATGAGGCAGGCAGCTTCCAGGCGTGGCATTTATCTAACTTCTCAGGCGCAAGCCTTTCATCAAAAATTTTTAGAAGATTTTGATTACATTTTTGCTGCCGATCAGGAAATTTTGCATCATTTATACTTGCAAGCTAAAAGTGTTAAGCAAAAAGAGAAAATTCATCTATTAACTGCCTTTAGCCAAATCTATCATCATCAAAACATCCCTGATCCTTTTTATAAGGGAGATACAGCTTTTGAGCAGGTATTGGATATGATCGAAGAGGCTTGCAAAGGATTTATCGAGCATTTAAAAGCTTCAAATAAGCATACGGAAGTCCCTTAAATAGTGCTTAATCGAGCTCTTTTTTCTCATTTTTTTTAAGCAAGTGTAACCATTAAATTGAATTGATTGCCTAGGGGAATAGCCTTTACTCAATATCAAATTTATGGTAAAATAAGCTCTTTTCCAATGCTAGTCTTATAGGAATGAAAGTTTATGAAATTACTGTTATCTAAGCCTCGGGGATTTTGCGCAGGCGTGGAGCGGGCTATTGAGACAGTAGAAAAAGCTCTTTCTTTATGGGGTCGCCCTATTTATGTGAAACACGAAATAGTTCATAATAAACATGTGGTAGAAAGTTTGAAAGCTAAAGGTGCCATCTTCATAGAAGAGGTGAATGAAGTTCCTATGGGTTCGCGCCTCATTTATTCAGCGCATGGCGTATCACCAGCTGTACGTGCCGCGGCTCAAAAACGTAATTTGATTGAAATTGATGCCACCTGTGGCTTAGTCACCAGAGTTCACTCTGCTGTTAAACGCTTTGCTAATTTGGGATATCAGATCATATTAATTGGCCATCGCCATCATGTGGAGATTATCGGAACCGCTGGAGAAGCTCCGGATGTAACCACTATTGTGGAATCTGTGGAAGATGTAGAAAATCTTACCTTTCAAAGCAATGATAAGCTTTTTTACATTACCCAAACAACTTTAAGCCTGGATGATGTGGGAGAAATTACGCAAGCTTTGATAGCAAAATATTCTCATATTGTTACTCTGCCTAGTTCTTCTATCTGTTATGCCACTACAAATAGACAGCTTGCCTTGCGCGAGATTACGGATGCTACTGATTTAGTTTTAGTAGTTGGCGATCCCCAAAGTTCTAATTCAAACCGTTTACGTGAATTAGCAGCTAATAAAGGAATTGCTTCCTATTTAATCAATGATGATAGCGAAATTGATCCCCAGTGGATGAAAGATGTAAAAATTATAGGCCTTACAGCGGGCGCATCTACTCCTGAGGGAATTGTACAAGATTGTATTAAGAAACTTATTACTTTAGGGGTTAAAGAGGTTGAAGATGTAGTGTTTACTACGGAAGATGTTGTTTTTCAACTTCCAAAGCCTATCGTTAATGCGCGTTTTGGAGCTTAAAGTGCATGCTTAGAGAGAGAAAGCTAAAAACTAGTTTGCAAAAATGCTCATATTTATTCTAACTTTTACTTCCTTAAACTTTTTTATTAATTCTGATCATTTAGCGAAGGTAAATGAAGAGTTTACTTTAGCATTGCCTATAAGTTAGGTAGAGGAAAACAAAGCATAAAAAACGCTTGATAAGACGAGACCTTTTATGTTAAAAAGCTTACTTTTTTAAAGGAATTAAACGGTGCAAAGAGCAATTCGGAGAACTCCTAAGAATTATGATGGCACTGCAATTACCACGCACAAAATTTCGGATGTGCTTTCTCAGCTCGTTTTTCAAATTCGCGAGAATTATCGTCATCGTCCAGATCTTGTGTTAGCAGCATGGCCTGAAGTCATTGGAGCTAAGCTAGCCTCTATGACACAAGCCATGTCTTTTATGGATGGCGTTCTGCATGTTAAAGTAAAAAACTCTACTTTACACAGTCTTTTAAGCCAAAATGATAAAAATCGAATTATAGCTAGTTTAAAAACCAAGTTCCCTCATATTCATCTTAAGAACATCGTTTTTCGGATTGGATGATAAATATTATAGGATATATGCATGACTAACGATACGTTAAGTTCAGAAGGTGCTAAGCAAGTAACTAAAGAGTACGATGCTAGCTCTATCACAGTCTTAGAAGGGTTACAAGCTGTTAGAGAGCGCCCTGGTATGTACGTAGGCGATACCTCTTCTAATGGCTTGCATCAGCTGGTGTATGAAGCCGTAGATAACTGTATTGATGAAGCAATGGCAGGCTATTGCACCGCCATTTGCGTGACCCTTCATAAAGATGGCTCTGCGACTATTGAAGATAATGGCCGGGGTATCCCTGTGGAAAAGCATGAAAAAGAATCGATCAAACAGGGCCGTGATGTTTCAGCTGTAGAAGTGGTGATGACTATTTTACACGCTGGTGGTAAATTTGATAAAAACACTTACAAAGTCTCAGGTGGCTTACATGGTGTAGGCGTTTCTTGTGTCTGTGCCCTTTCTAAAAAGATGATTGTCCAGGTTTACAAAAACAACCAAACTTATGAGATTGAATTTTCTCAAGGGCATGTGGTAAAACCTCTAGAACAAATGGGCGAGACCACAAAGCGGGGAACTAAGATAACATTCTGGCCGGATGATACTATTCTATCAGTCGTAGAATTCGACTATGATATTTTAGCCAAACGTTTAAGAGAATTGGCGTTTCTCAATAAAGGAATCAATATTTATTTTCATGATGAAAGAAATGAAGATAAAGATGATGTGCATTTTTGTTATGGTGGCGGTCTTTCTTCCTTTGTATCTTACCTAAATGAAAACAAAAACGTCCTTTTTCCTGAGCCCTTATACTTTTCTGGATCTAGATCTGGTGACGACGCTCCTATTGAATTTGAAGTAGCGATGCAATGGAACGATACTTATACTGAATCCATCTTTTCTTATGTCAATAATATTGCTACACGACATGGAGGAACTCATCTTACTGGCTATTCAACGGCTCTTACAAGGGTATTAAATAGCTATATTAAAAGCCATAATCTCCTTAAATCAGATAAAATATCGATTAGTGGGGAAGACATGCGAGAAGGCTTGACAGCTGTCATTTCTGTTAAAGTTGCCAATCCTCAATTTGAAGGCCAGACCAAGCAGCGTTTAGGTAATAGCGATGTAGGCTCAGTCGTCCAGCAAATTGTTGGTGAAGAGTTAGCCATCTACCTTGATGAGCATCCCGCAATCGCCAAAACTATTTCGGACAAAGCCATTCTTGCTGCACAAGCTCGGGAAGCTGCTCGTAAAGCACGAGAATTGACCTTGCGTAAATCTGCTTTAGACAGTGGACGTCTACCTGGAAAGCTTACAGACTGTCAAGAAAAAGATCCTAAACTATGCGAGATTTATATTGTGGAAGGTGATTCAGCAGGAGGCTCTGCTAAAAATGGTAGGGACAGACGTTTCCAGGCTATCTTGCCTATTCGCGGAAAGATTCTTAATGTAGAAAAAGCTCGTTTGGAAAAAATTCTTCAGAACACCGAAGTAGGAACAATCATTTCTGCTTTAGGATGTGGCATTGGCCTTGATGGTTTTCACCTGGAAAAACTGCGTTACCATAAAATTATTATCATGACGGATGCGGATGTGGATGGCTCGCATATCCGTACTCTGCTTCTCACCTTCTTTTATCGTCACATGCCTGCTTTAGTAGAGAATAACTTTATCTACATTGCTCAACCTCCTCTATATAGAGTATCTAGGAAAAAGACTAGCCGCTATATTCACTCCGAAAAAGAGATGGATGAATACTTGTTGGAATTAGGGATTAGCGATGTGAAAATGAGACTTCCTAAAGATCAAGAGCCTATGTCTATTCCCCAGATGAAGGATTTACTTCAGCTGATGGTAGAGCTAGAATCCTTTGTTTTGCGCATGGAGCGTAAAGGAATCACTTTTCGAGAATTTCTTCATGCAAAAAATCCTCAAGGGATGCTACCTCGTTTTCAGGTTACGCTGCCTGATGGTGTACACTTTGCTTATTCATTAGATGAATTTGAAGAGCTTAAAGAACGTAATGAGTGCTTGCAAAAGACTCAGCATGAACAAACCTTAGCCTCTATTCCTGAAGAAGAAATTACTCCGGAAATGAGAATTTTTAGAGCTACGCGTCTTAATTTTATGGAATTATATGAAGAAGAGCATCTTGAACAGCTAAATAATAAGCTGGCAAGCTTTGGGTATGACTTGACTTATTATCTTATTGCTAATGGAACAATTATGGAAATTAAGGAAGATAACCATACCCATAATTTTTCTACCCTTCACGAAATCCTTGATTTTTTAAGGATAAATGGCCGTAAAGGCATTGAAATTCAACGTTATAAAGGCTTAGGTGAAATGAATGCAGATCAGCTTTGGGAGACGACAATGGATCCAATTAAAAGATCATTGCTGCGCGTGACCCTTCCTGATGTGATAGCTGCTGATCACATGTTTACCATGCTGATGGGTGAGGAAGTGCCTCCCCGGCGAGCTTTCATAGAACAGCATGCACTTTCTGTAAAAAACTTAGATATATAATCTAACAAATCGTCAACTTTAAGGTGAATATGTCGTATACGAAAAATGAGGTGATTATCCCTCGTAATGTCGAAGATGAAATGAAAGACAGCTATTTGCGTTATTCGATGTCTGTAATTATTTCACGCGCCTTACCAGATGTTCGCGATGGATTAAAGCCTTCTCAGCGTCGTATTCTTTATGCGATGCGGCAGCTAAACTTGTCGCCAGGCGCTAAACATCGTAAATGCGCAAAAATATCAGGGGATACTTCCGGGGATTATCATCCCCATGGTGAAATGGTCATCTACCCCACTTTAGTGCGTATGGCGCAAGGCTGGGTGATGCGCTACACTTTAATTGATGGCCAAGGGAACTTCGGTTCGATTGATGGCGACCCTCCTGCTGCTATGCGTTATACCGAAGCACGACTCACTCATGCTTCTATGCAATTAATGGAAGATTTGGATAAAGATACGGTAGATCATGTTCCTAACTATGATGAAACCAAGAAAGAACCGGTCGTTTTTCCTGCTAAATTTCCTAATTTGCTATGTAATGGCTCCTCAGGAATTGCGGTAGGTATGGCTACTAATATACCACCCCATAATCTTAATGAGTTAATTAAGGCAACTTTACTTGTGCTAGACCAACCTTTAACTTCTATCGAAGAAATCATGCAAATAATGCCCGGTCCCGATTTTCCTACAGGGGGAATTATTTGTGGATATCGGGGAGTGAAAGAAGCTTTTCATACAGGCCATGGTAAAATCATTCTACGGGGTGTCATCCGTGTAGAAGAAATGGAAGATAACCCGGACCGCCAGCGCTTGGTCATCGATGAAATTCCTTATAATCTTAATAAATCTCGTCTGATTGAACAAATTGCAGACCTGATCAATAGTAAAACTCTGGCAGGAGTATCTGATTTACGCGATGAATCCGATAAAGAGGGGATGCGGATTGTGTTGGAATTGAAACGAAACGAAGTCCCTGAGGTGACCATCAATCAGCTTTATAAATTCAGCGATATGGAAACTACTTTTGGATGCCATATGTTGGCCTTGGATAAAGGTCTACCGCGTATTATGAATGTAAAAAACATTATTAGTGCTTGGATTGAGCATCGTATAGAAGTTATTCGCCGTCGTACCCGTTTTGAATTGGCTAAAGCTGAGGCACGCGCGCATATCTTGGAAGGTTATTTAAAAGCTATTGATCATTTAGATGAAGTTGTGAGATTGATCCGTGCCAGCAATAACCGCGAGGAGGCTAAACAATCTTTAATTGACAGGTTTGCCTTTTCGGATAAGCAAGCTATGGCAATTTTGGATTTACGTTTATATCAATTGACGGCTTTAGAGCATGACAAAATTAATGAAGAGTACCAAAGTTTATTAGAGAAAATCAACTATTTTAAAGCTGTGCTTGCAAGCGAGCTTATGGTCCGCCAAATTATTAAAGATGAACTTAATGAAATCCAAGAAAAGCATAAATCTCCCCGTAAAACTCAGATAATTGCGGCCGAAAGCGAGATGAATATGGAAGATTTGATTGCTAATGAGCCAGTGATCATCACCATTTCGGAAGATGACTACATCAAACGTATGCCCATGGATACTTTCCGCGAACAAAGGCGAGGGGGTCAAGGAGTTGCAGGCATGCAGATGAAGCGTGAGGACGATACAATTAAAGGCTTGTATGTGGCCACCATGCATGACTACCTATTGATTTTTACGAATCTTGGGCGTTGCTATTGGATAAAAGTCTGGCAGATACCCGAATCGAGTCGTAAATCTAAAGGTAAACCGCTCGTTAACTTGCTAGAAGATATTCAACCTAATGAAAAGATTGCCACCATCATGCGTGTTTCTTCTTTTGATGAGCAAGCCTATATATTGATGGCTACACGTCAAGGCGTGGTTAAAAAATCTGAGCTCAGCCACTTTAGCAATCCACGTCGTAAAGGTATATGGGCGCTAGATGTAGATGAAGGTGACGAGGTGGTAGCAGCACGCTTAGTAAAAGAAGAATATCAAGTGATGATATTTACCCATAGGGGTATGGCCGTTCGCTTTGCTGAGAATAAGGTTAGGCCTATGGGTCGCATGGCTCGAGGGGTAAAAGGAGTTAGCCTAAGAGAAGAGAATGATTATGTCGTCAGCTGTGAAGTCGTAAAAGGAGATGAAACCATTCTTGTCGTTTGCGAAAATGGCTTTGGCAAGCGCTCCCTCGTAGAAGACTTTAGGCAAACAAATCGTGGTGGCGTAGGAGTACGTTCAATTGTGACTAGTGAGCGTAATGGAAATGTGGTGGGGGCCCTTTGTGTAGCTGATGGCGATGGCATGGTCATGATGACCGCAAGTGGACAAGCTATCCGTATTAGTATGCGCGAATTACGCGTGCTCGGACGTAATACCCAAGGAGTTAGGCTAGCCAACTTACGTGATAATGATTATCTTGTGGCTATTCAGAAAGTGAAAAGTGCAGAAGAAAGTATAGAAGATGCGAGCGTAGCTGTAGCCATAGAAGAAGAAAATCCTGATAGAACAACAACAGGCACAGAAATCGATTTAGAAGGCCCTACTACTCCTATAGATTCAGAAACTTTGGAAGAAAATAACAGCTTATGACATTATTTATCACAATAGAAGGTGGTGAAGGGGCAGGCAAAACAACTCTTATAGAGAAGCTAGCTGCCGTTTTAACATCACTTGGGTACGAGGTAGTGAAAACTCGGGAACCGGGAGGTTCTCGATTAAGCACTCATATTAGAGAATGGCTTCTTAATCGAAACGCTGATCTACCGATTGGGTATAAAGCTGAATTGCTACTATTTTTAGCAGCGCGTGCCCAACACCTGGAGGAATTGATTAAGCCTGCTCTTGAAAAAGGAAAAGTGGTGCTCTGCGATCGTTTTAATGATTCTACAATTGTTTATCAGGGCATAGGCCGGGGCCTAGGAATGGCTTATGTTAAGCAAATTTGTGAGTGTGTGAGTGAAAATTTAATTCCCGACCTCACTTTATTTTTAGATGTCGATCCGCAGATTGGCCTCATGCGCACGCGAAAGGCTTCTAAGGAGAATGCAGGGCGAGGAGAAGTAGACCGCATTGAGGCGGAGCGTTTAGATTTCCATAAACGTGTACGCCAAGGATTTTTGAGTTTAGCTAGGCAATCTCCTGAGCGCATTCAGGTCATTGACGCTAATCAAGCCGAAGATGCTGTCTTTCGTCAGGCTAAGCAGTGGTTGGAAGAAAAATTAATCCATTTGAAAAAACTATAAGTTAATTTGCTTAATAATAGTTTAATTATCCTCCTTTTTAATACGAAGGTTGTAAGGTAAACTTAGGTATGACGAGCAATATGAGAGAAATTTTTGACCACATTCTAGGTAATGAGCACGTAAAAGATTATCTAGTGAATATGGTTCAAAAGCAAGCCATTGGGCATTCTCTCTTGTTTGCAGGCCCTGAAGGAGCTTGCAAGGATCAATTTGCCTTTTCCTTGGCAAAATTGCTAATGGGAGAAAACTCTTATTCAAGAATTGATAAAAATGTCCACCCCGATGTTCATATTTACCGCCCTGAGGGTAAAATGGGGATGCATAGTATTGCTTCGATGCGTCAATTCTGTGAAGAGGTCTATTTGCCCCCCTATGAAAGCCCTTGGAAAATCTTTATGCTCTATGATGCCGAAAGGATGTTAAATTATAGTGCAAATGCTTTACTTAAAACATTTGAAGAACCAGCTTTAAATAGCCTTATTATCTTACTTTCTAGTCATGCTCATGCTCTTTTACCTACCATTTTGTCACGATGCCGTACGATTCGTTTTCAATCTCTCAATAAAAATGTTGCTTCCAAGATAAAGGATCCAAGCCGTAATCAAATTTTGTCATTACTGGCTGAAGGCAAAATGGCTACCTATACCAAACTTTCCTCATATGCTTCTCAAATTGCCCATCAAATTGAAGAGGTTCAAAAGGCAGAAGAAAAAGCTAGAATAGCCGAAATTCAAAAAGTATCGACCGATCAGATGAATGCCTATCAGAAGAATTTAGTTGAAAAAGAAACAGAAGGTGCAATAGCTATGCAGGTAAATCAGCAGGCCATAGCGTTATTAAAAAATATTTTATCTTGGTATCGCGATTTACATTTATTACATGCGGGGGGGCGCTTAGAATTGCTGGAAAACCCTGATTTTCATAAACAGCTTCTTCAAGCTTATCAACGAGGCGAAATTTTACCCTTAGAGTTTGTTGAGGAAAAAATTATGAATGTTCAAAAAAGCCTGGAAAGATCAACTTCTTTAAGCTATTGCTTAGAAAGGCTCTTTTTAGAGCTTCAGCTGCTTTAGATAGAGCTCGTGTTGGATAGATGCAAAAGATTTGTCCGCTTCCATCAAAAAGAATTCCCTTTTTCCAGCTGGCTGAAAAATTCCGCAAGAGGTTTAAGGTAAAAAAAAAGAGCTTCTTTCATAATTTCTGTAGAGGAAAAACAGAAATTTTTTAATGAAATGAAGCTCTTTAAAGATCTTATTTAAAAGTTAGGTACATTAGCTGGAGTTAAGTTTAAAAAGTGGATAAGCTCCTCTCTTGTTTCCTTGTACTTCATCTGTGATGGCTAAAAAGCTCCTTAAATTTATATTCCTTAACGATTCTCTTCACGAACTCCTCTAATTCTGCCGGCGGCTTCTTTCCTAAAAACTCTAGATATTCTTGGTAATCCTTATGAATAAAAGACCATCCTTCATTTCTTTGAATTAGGCATTCTTTATAAAATTTTTCTCTGCTCTTAGCTGGTTCAAAAAAATCTTTAAAGCTATTTCGAATATCGTTTTTTTCCTGCTCTTTAATTCCAATAAAACTTTCGGGTGGCCAAGGAATAAAAGTCCTGTTACAATTTTTCATTTTCAAGGCTAATTGAACAGAATAAGTCAAATATTTTTCGGGGGCTATATAGCTCTCTCCCTCAGATTTGACACTTGATCGATAAGCTGTTACACAAGCAAAAACATCGAATAATTCCTTCAAAACAACGAATTTTTTTCTTCCAAAAAACATGCTTTCCAATTCTAGGTCGGGATATTCGCTTAAATATTTTCTCACAATAATAGGAAGAACCTCCACCGTAATTTTTAGGTGAAAAGGATTGGAAATAACCTTTCCTAAAGAAGAGTCTTTTATTGCTTGAAAGTTATCCAAATACTCTTGTTCGGTCCAAAGAAGGGTTTTATCTTTTTGGCGCTCTGCCACAAATTTTTTTAGATAGGCCACAATTTGGGCTTCGTCAAAGGGAGTAAGACGTAGTCTTTGCAAGCCTTCACCTTGGGGTTTAAAGCATCTTTTCTTTGCTGTTCCTGTTTTACTGACAAAGATAACCTTGGAAATTTCTTTATCTTTAAATCTATTCGTCACATAGATGTTAATTTTTTTAGGGTCTTCAAATCGACGAGAAAATCTGTCAAAGTTAATTTCATCATAAGCATCGCAAATCAATAAAATTTTGCGACCACTTAATTGATTGGCTTGACCTCGATCCACTCCATAAAAATCCAGAGTATGTTCTAGAGCTCTATGAATAGGATTCTTTAACTTGGGAAGGTAGGTATAAAGAGGAAAATAACTTCTATCCGAATAGTTTATTAAAAGCTGATCCGCTAGCATTTTCATAGCAAGTGTTTTCCCGGCCCCACCTTCGCCTTCAAGATGAAGAGCATAAGCACTTTCATTCCCGAAAAACTCTTTTAATTCCTCTGCCAGCGGTTGCGGGTTAGAGAATTGCCGTTCGGAATCGCTAGCTTTAGGAGAGATATAATAGGCTCTTTCTTTCTTAAGTTGATCATCTTTCCTTAATTTTTCTGCAATGCGTTGCATAGTTTCAAAAAGAGGAACTTTTTTAATAGCTTCAGTGAAAAGATCGGTTAGTGGAGCAGGCTTAAAAGAGGTAATTGGACTTTTATCCATTGGCAAAGCATTTACAATTCCCTTAGCTAGCTCTCTAATCTCTTGCTGCGGATGAGTTGTGCAAGTTAATAAATAGCGTTTAGTAATTTCTTGAAGTTGTCTTCTATTCCTCTCTTTCTTTAAGCTAAATGCCTCCTGGGGATTATAATTTTTCTGCGTGTCATTGGCTTGGTAAATTTGTTTAAAAACCTGAACAGCTACCTTTTTTAATTCAAGATCTTCTAAAGAAGCAGAAGGGGGAAAATGAAGCACTTCCCAAAGTAGATTTACAAACCCCATTAGGAAAAAGGGATGATGGAGCGTCTCTTTTTTTTGAATTTCAACATCTGTACTTAAGGTGTTAATGGCCTTGACAAAGATATGGGGATATTCAAAAAGCGTATAGCGCACTTTAAAGAGCACATTAAACCAATCTTCAGGAAACCACTTTTCTTTAACTTTTTTTACAATTCCGGGTCCCTGAAAGGCAAAAGCCTTTTGAAAATCTGCTGGAGCCTCGAAAGCCGAGGCAATATGCCAAGGTTCAAACAGGTCAACTGCATCTGCTATCTTCGCTACCGCTCTTAGGAAGTAAAAGGTACGAGAGCATACATCTTTAACGATGTCTCCAGTAGTTTGGTCATCTGATATTTTGAGAAAAGAATTTTCCCCATACTTGGCAAGATAAGCTACCTCTAAGTCTTTATCTTTTGTAAATAGGTTAATCGCCTCATAGGCGTGTATGTATATTTCTTTATCGACGCCTTCAACCTCCTTGATTAACATAGCTTCAATTAGGGCAATGATTACCCTGAGGTGTTGTTTGACTAAAGAATTTTTCTTAGGTTGAGCTGTCGGCGCAAGATTATCTGTTAAAATTTTCAGCATCTTCCCAAAATGCGTAGGCTCAAGCCTTTCTAAAAACTCTGCTGACATAGAAGAAAGCTGACCAGACTTGTGCAAAGAGATTTCTAAATTATCCTGATAGATAAATTTTTGAAAATGAACCAAAATGTCTGTCAAGGCTTGTAAAATTTTCTTATCTATGAGAGGATTGCCCACAAAATGCGTGATCAAACTTTGGAGAATGCGAAATTGATCGTACTCTTCCAACTTATCGAAAATTTCGATAACTTCCTTAATCGCCTCTGCCGAAGGTTGCTGAAGCTGGGTAAAGCTATCCACCATCTTCTTAACAATCTTGCCAACTAAGGGATCTATATAGCCTTCACCAGCTAAATAATTAGCCAGGTCTTGAGTGTTGCGGATAGAGAACAAAGGCACAGATCTTGCAAGCAGGTGAGAAGAAGAAATAGATGCAGACGAAGCGACTTGCTGGAATTCCCCTGAGGCGGGAGCTACTTGCGGTGTAAGCGGGGCTAAAGTAGTCAGCCGTAAGCAGGGTCCTTTTGCTTCTTGAACTAAGTTAACTTGATATTTAGAGTTAAAATTAGGTAAAATATTGTTACGGATATCTTTATATCGATAATCCTTAAGAGGTCCTAAGTTGAGGCTAATTTGTACTGGATTTCCCTGTGCATCTTTAATATAAGCTTTGCTATCTTCAAGTTTGTCAGGGCATAGCTTTAAATAATATTCTTTTCCCTGGTGGGTCGTGCCTTTTATTCCTATTTCTACCTTAACGGGATATTGCCGATCATAGCTTTCAGCTTCTAAATTTAACTGTTCAATGCTCTTTTCTTTAGATACTTTTACTGCAGGATGCTGTCGAATCATCAATTCGGAAATTTGCTTTAAGGTAAATTCTTTAGGGAAATTTATATACTTAACATTCCAATAGTGAGTATGGTGCTTTATCAAAATTGAATCTTTATGTTTAACGCTCGCTATCGTCTCTTTTTTTTCAGGATTTATGCTTACATCGTAGATATATTTTGGTTTATTCGAAATCTGACCAATTAGGCGAAAAATTACTTTAGCAATAGCTTCTCCTTTTGTTGGCGGTAGATGGGTAATGGTGGGGGTAAAAGTGGTAGACTGTTGGGTGGAAATTGTAGGACTTGTGCTTGTCATAGCTTCCTCCTCATGGTTTGAAAACTAAAATTGCATCCATCTTGATTGATGGCCTGCTATTTTGTTTTTTTGAGTTTAAAAAACAACCTTCGCATTTCCATTCTTTATAATTATTTTAAATTATGCAATATTTTTTTGCCTTAAACAGCTAAGGCTCTTGATATTTAGCTATAATTTTGCAGGAGAATTTATCTAGAATATGAGTGACTGAATTCTTGAAAGTAGGTTTTTACATGACATGCCTATATCTCTTGCCTGGTTCCATTAATTTTTTCACTAGAGCTAGTCTTAACCCACTCTTGGCTATCTGTTGCCGATCCTAAGAGAAAAGCTCGCCTTATCTTAAAGTAAAAATCTTGATTAGAGTTTAGGTAGATTTGTTAATTAACTGCCTACTTATTATTTAAATCATACTTGTCATAACCAAGTCTGCGGAGTAGTGGAAGGGGGATGGCTTACCCTCATGCTTGTAGCTTTCTCTTATAGCTCCCCAATCCCTCACTTTTAAGAAAAGGATTTTACTACCTTCTTCTACTGCTATCACTTCATTTAAAGAAATAGCGGAAAGCGAGCCTCCACGCATTAAATTGGGGCCTTATGCAGAGATTAGCTCAAAAATATTTGCAAAATTGGGCGCAAAAGATCAAGATCAAGTTAAGCTGGTTTGTAGGGAATGGAAGCAGCTTATTCAAGAGAAAGAGGACGAGTTTACGCAGAAAATCTCTAATAGCGGTCAATTAATGAACTCCCACATAGTCCATCTTTTTGCAGCAGATTATTTACAGCAAGCTTCCGGACTATTAGAAATCCAGCATATGCTTCTAAAGATTATTAAGTTTTCTAAAGATTGCTTAAAGTTAAGCGTTGCCGCAGCCAACGCGATGATGATTTTAAAAAAGACAGACTTCTCTTTTGTAGATCAGAAACTTGAAAGAGTTCAGATTCCGCATATAAAGCTTTCGCATGCGATTTTTGAGGGAGCCGGTTTATCAAAGGCTAATTTAAGCTATGCCAAGCTGAGAGATTGCTCATTGACAAAGGATAACCTATCCGAGGCTAATTTAAGCCATATAGAATTATAGGCTTTTGAATAACTCTTTACCTACTCATAAGCTTTTCCTCAAGAGATAAAAGATTAATGCTTTTCTTGTACAAAATCTAAAAAGCCTTTCTCAGCATTGACAGAAACTAGCTTAACTTTCAACCGATCTCCTACCTCAATATTTTGATAGCCATTGATAAGCTTGCCTTCAATAGCGGTGCTAATCAATCGGATCCAGTTACCTTTTTCTCCTTTGCCTGTTAGGAAAGCATCAAAAGTCTTACCGATTGCATCTTCCAAATATAATGCTAAGACAGATTTCATTACACTGCGTTTAGCCTTGTCTGCACATATCTCTTTTTCTGTGCATGTTTGCAGCATGGTTTGCAAAATAGAAAGAGAATAAGGGCAAGCTTGATTTACAAGGCGAGCTTTAATCAGACGTTGGACAATTAGATCAGAGTAACGCCTATTAGGGGCAGTGGCATGCGTGTAGGGCGCTAAGGTCAAGCCAAAATGCTGGCTGGTTTTATCCGTAGGGGCTTGTACAATATATTTCCCCCGTCCTAAAAGCTTCTTAATCACTAAAAAAAGATCGCGCATATTTAAAGAATCCGCCGCTCTCATTTTAATTAAAAAATTTTCAAGAGCTCTTGAATCAGGGTTAAGAGGAAGAGGAAATTTATGTTTCTCAGCAATTTGTACAATGCGCTCCCAGTGTTTGGGGTGGCAAATAACCCGTTTAATTATCGGGCACTTATTTTTTTGTAGAAATGCAGTAATACAGGTATTTGCGGCAATCATTAAATTTTCTATTAACTCACGCGCACGATTAATTTTTACCTCTTGAAGATCTACTACCTGGCCTTCTTTTATAATGGGTTGTGGGTCGTAAGTTTCCCATGTTAAGAAGCCTAAAGATTGGCGATATTTTTTCAGGCGTTGAGCTACTTCATCTTGCAAGCGTATTTGAGAAGCCAACTCTTTTATTCTTTGAATAGGCTCAGGCGGTAAAGCTCCCGTTTCCAACCACACATCCACACTATTATAAGCAAGTTTAGCATAATTAAAGACGTAGCTTTGAAACAGATGGTAATCCACTACTCTACCTGATTCATCTACATCCATTTGGACCACAATAGAGGCTCTTTTTTCATTCGGATTAAGCGAGGTTAAATTAGTTGATAACTTCTCTGGCAGCATAGGAAATACGATCATGGGCATATAAACAGAGGTGGTATTTGCCAAAGCATGCCGATCAAGAGAGGTATCTTTTTTAACTAATGCATCTACATCCGCAATGGCTACATACACTCTTATTAAATGATCGTTTATACGCTCGGCATAGGTTAACTGGTCTAAATCTAACGAATCATCATTATCAATTGAAAACCACAGTTTATTAGTCATGTCACTACGTTCATTAGAGCTATCAAGCATCGGCGCTTGTAGCTTATTTAACTGAGCTTGTACCTTTGAGGGGAAATCAGGAGATAACCCTTTAGCTAGCATGGCCTGGCGAGCAATTTCTAACAAATTTACCCGGGAATTCATTAATTTTTGCATAGCTTTGAAAATTTAAATGAAAAGGTTAAAAAGTTATGATATAACAAGGATGGAATTTCCGTGCTAATTTATTTTGCGGGGGTATCAAATAAATTTTTAAGTTAAAGAGATATATATGCTAAAAACAATTTTAAAAGCCTGCTTTTTTCTTATCCCTTTTCTACTATTTTATTCTCCTCCCCTAGAAGCTATTGTTGTAGCCAATAAAGTTGAAGTGCATTTATCTATTGAAGATAGCGCAATGCCACACGTTACCGTTACTTCTGTTAAATTTAATGACGAAGAGGTGGATTTAGCACCAAAAAGCTTTATGAATCGTAGGATATCAAAAGTTTTTAAGCTTTTACCAGGCCAGTATGAGATTCAATGGACCACACAAAAAGCTGGTGATGCATGGGGGGGAGAAAAAGAGACAAAACAGCATCAGCGCATGATTATTATAGAAATTAGTGATGCGGTGGTGTACATAAATGTACGTGGGGAAGTTTTAGCGACATATTAGCTAGCCTCCCTTTTGCACTCATAAAACTTTTTTATAGGCTATAAAAAAATTGAGGGGGTTATAAAGCAACAAATTGTTAAATAGTTTGACATGATTTAAAGGATGTTTCATGCTTAAGCAATAATTTGAGAGAGTTTTTTCTCCCAAATCGCTATACTTTGTTTACGCCTAAATCATTATAAAGCTCTTAATTTCTTGCAAAGTTGACTATGAAACCAATCAAGCTAGATAACCAACAAAGCCGTCTTTTTAAATCTCGCTTTAGCGATGAACTCAATCTAGATCATCCTCTTATCCAGCTATCCAAATTGATTGAATGGAAGCAGCTGGAAGAAGAGTTTGATAAGCTGTTTGTAGAA
>NZ_JAEMUE010000004.1:0-4425 GCF_018342435.1 Neochlamydia sp. AcF65 | reverse complement strand
GTTTGGATAAGCTCAAATGTCTTACCATTGCCCAAAGGAGTTTTGCAGCCTTTTCCTTCTACTCCTGCTCCATCAAAGGCAAAGCCCCGTGGCGTCATGCTATCGAAAAAGCTTATTGCTTTTAAGCAAGGGATGTTCAAAGCAGGAAGAATAGTTTCCCCTAAATTGATAACCTGTAAGTGAAGTAAATTTGTCAGATTTCTAAAGTACTTCCTGTTTACAGGAGTATCTTCTTGTATAAGAATGCCAAATTCTAAGTCAGAATAAGGGGTCATTTCTTCCCTAGCTAATGAACCAAAGCCTATCATGGCATATTCACAAGGCGCAGGATCTAATTGATGCAAGGCCTGTATTACAAGCTGCCCAAAGAAAGTTTTTATCTGGTGGGCTATCTCACCATACAGTTCTCTTACCTCTAGGGAAGAAGGGTCTTCTGGCAAAGTTTGGATTTTCTTCTCTATCTCTTCTCTAAATTTTTTTAAGTTGTGGCGATTGCGTTCAAATTGCTTCCTCATTACCGTAGAATCAAAGGGTTTACCTTTACATTGTTTAATAAGTAAATTTTGAACTTGGCAGAGTCTATCCCTAAGAACTTTTTGACGCTCTTGAGGAGCTAGGCGTAAGGCATAATTATAAAGGCCTGCCGCTTGCAGGAGCGTTTCAGACGTTTGTTTTCTTAGATAAATGTCACCTAATTCTTCTATGCAAAAGCTTTCTTGAATAGGATCTTTCTCTTGAACAGCAATTTGTAAAGCTAAAGTATAGGTTTGTTCTAATTCTTTTATCTTCTCGTCTAATAAAAGCTCCTGGCTTTCCAATGTTTCTGAGATGTTTTTTAATTCATTTGTAGATAGCGAATTAGAAGAAAGAATATCAGAAGAGGTTTTCGACTTTGAAAGAAGGGATTTATCTTGCTTTAAAGGCTTTTGAGCATAGATAAAATGGCCGCCTAAATCTACAATAAAGATATATTCTTGAGGTCTTTCTTCTTGAGGAATCGATTCCCATTCCTGAGATCTATTATCTTCCGATAAGCCTACTTTTGGAAAGATAATCATATCATTAATACCGCAAATCAATCGTTCTTCATTAACCGTTACTAGCCTTATAGGAATGGATAAAGCCGAGGCTAATAAATCTCCCTCGCCTAAGCCGCTTATCCAACTTCCTTTTTCTATTATTTCTTCTGCTCTTTTGCTGTTATTGTGCTTAATAATGTCTGAGAGCACTTGTCTTAAATAAGAAATTTTATCGCTAGACATGTCAAGTAATGGAATCTTTCTAGAAAGGGAAGCATAGCTTCCTAAAAAAGCATTAAAAAAGCAGTCCCCATCACCTGCAACCCCTTTTAATTCAATGCTTTCTTTATGTAAATAGGTAGCTACAGCATTTACTTTTGCTTCCTGTGAGCCGCTAATAATAGTCGTTGGATTACACCATAAGGATTTAGCTATTTGAAAGGGGCTCCAGTGAGGCGGAGAAGGATCCAAGGAATTTGCTTTATTATTAGCAAGCTGATTATTTGTTGGTAAATTACTTTTAATTTTCTTTAAACGAACCCTTTTCCATCCATCAATCTGTTCAATTAATTGCTTCCACTCTTTACATACTAGCTTAGCTTGGCACAAATCCTGCGACCCTAATTTATGGAATATCTTTAAAGCGATTTCTCCATAAACACTAAGGTTCTTCATAGAAGTGTTAGGCTGGCCGCTTTTTTTCTCAAAGGCAGGAAATATAAAAGGGTAAATACGAAAGATTTCTAAATTCATAAGATTATCCTCCTTTTATCTCACTCTACACAAATTTTTAATCGGTAAATTTTTTAGCACCTTTTTATGAAATCGTTTTTAGCTTATTGGCTAGCATTATCACTATAGGGTGGTTTTCATTAAAAAGTTTAAGAGCAATTGCAAGCGCTTTTTTAATATACTTTTTCGCCTGGCCTAACTTACCTTGGCCGTGGTAGATTGATCCCAGTGTGTTGCAATAACTTGCCACCATGGGATGATGTTCACCAAAAACCGTGATGCCAATGGCAAGCGCTTTTTTAACATACTCTTCCGCCTGGCCTAACTTACCTTGTTCTTTGTAGATGCCTCCTAGGTTATTGTAATAATTTGCCACATTGGGATGAGATTCACCAAAAAGCTTAAGGTCGATGGCGAGCGCTTTGTTAATATACTCTTTCGCCTGGCGTAACTTACCTTGGCAGTGGTAGATTGTTCCCAGTGTGTTGCAATAACTTGCCATGGTGGGATGATGTTCACCAAAAACCGTGATGCCAATGGCAAGCGCTTTTTTAACATACTCTTCCGCCTGGCCTAACTTACCTTGTTCCTTGTAGATGTCTCCTAGGTTATTGTAATAATTTGCCACATCGGGATGATTTTCACCAAAAAGCTTAAGGTTAATGGCAAGCGCTTTGTTAATATACTCTTCCGCCTGGCTTAACTTGCCTTGCTCTTGGTAGATTAGTCCTAGGTTATTGTAAACCATGGCCACAGCGGGATGATTTTCACCAAAAAGCGTGATACCAATGGCAAGCGCTTTTTTAATACATTCTTCCGCCTGACCTAACTTACCTTGATTTTCGTAGATTACTGCCAGATTATTGTAACCCTTTGGCAGTGTGGGATGATTTTCATCAAAAAGCTTAAGGTTAATGGCAAGCGCTTTTTTAATATATTCTTCCGCCTGACTTAACTTACCTTGATTTTTGTAGATTCCTCCTAGGTTGTTGTAATTGATTGCCACATCGGGATGATTTTCCCCAAAAAGGCTAAGGCTAATGACAAGCGCTTTGTTAATGTACTCTTCCGCCTGGTCTAACTTACCTTGTTCCTTGTAGATGTCTCCTAGGGTATTGTAATTATTTGCCACATCGGGATGATGTTCACCTAAAAGCTTAAGGTCAATGACAAGCGCTTTGTTAATATACTTTTCCGCCTGGCCTAACTTGCCTTGCTTATGGTAGATTGTCCCCAGGTTATTGTAATAACATGCTACTTTGGGATGATTTTCCCCGAAATGGTTAAGATCGATGGCAAGCGCTTTTTTAACATACTCTTCCGCCTGGCTTAACTTGCCTTGCTCTTGGTAGATTGTCCCCAGGTTATTGTAATCCCTTGCCACAGCGGGATGATTTTTACCTAAAAGCTTAAGGTTAATGGCAAGCGCTTTGTTAATATACTCTTCCGCCTGGCCTAACTTGCCTTGCTCTTTGTAGGTTTGTCCTAGGTGATTGTAATAAATTGCCACATCGGAATGATTTTCACCTAAAAGCTTAAGTTCAATGGCAAGCGCTTTGTTAATATACTCTTCCGCTTTGTCTAAATTACCTTGCTTTTTGTAGATTCCTCCTAGGTTATTGTAATAAGCTGCCACACCGGGGTGATTTTTACCAAAAAGCTTAAGGTTAATAGCGAATGCTTTGTGGCTATATTCTGCTGCTTTATCTAAATTACCTTGTTCGTAGTAAATGATGGCGAGAGAATTTAAAACCCCTGCATTTTGTGGATTTGCTTCTTTTGCTAAAAGATAACATTTTTCTGCTTTTTTATGTTGAAAAAGCCTTTCGTGTATATCCCCCCGTGTCTCTGGTGAGTTATCCTCCAAATCAGAAGATTTAAGCTTATCTTCATTACCCGCTAAAAAATCTTGAATAACTTGATAGAAAGGAATGAAGATATGGTAGATTTTTTTTATCTTTTTTAAGGCTTTAGGATCTAGGGCAAACTGCTTTTTAATAAGATCTGGATCCTCAAAGCCAAAGGGTTTAAGAAGAGGATTCATCATCTCTTTTTGCGCCTGATAATGAGAATAAGTTTTAAGACGCATGAATAAGGCTACGCTCATCCAATCTTTCAGCTTTTCAGTGGCCCCTTTCGTTATAATTTCTAACTCTCTTAGTTTATCAATCCTAGCAAAAGTGTCGGAAGCTTCTACTTTTTTAAGAAGGGCTAGCCGGTCCAAAGCTAAATGAGGAAACCGATAGAAGTCATTTTTAACTTTAAATAACATTCCTTGTTTACTTAAGTTACCTATCCCTGGATCAAAATTTTCCATATCTTCATAAACTAAATGGTGCCGGGCTAGGTATTGAGATATATTAAGATTTTGGTGATAAGGAGTAGTAAGCTGGTGCTGAACATTTTGTTTATATTGCTCAGTTAGCTCTTTGTTACCTAACAAATGAGTAAAGTTTAGCAACTCCATAGGAAGATGAGGCTCTTCTTTATGCCACCATCGGCCTTTTTCATCTTTACCTACATATTGGGCCATCTGTCCAGGAGTTTGGATAAGCTCAAATGTCTTACCATTGCCCAAGGGAGTTTTGCAGCCTTTTCCTTCTACTCCTGCTCCATCAAAGGCAAAGCCCCGTGGCGTCATGCTATCGAAAAAGCTTATTGCTTTTAAGCAAGG
>NZ_JAEMUE010000003.1:0-30871 GCF_018342435.1 Neochlamydia sp. AcF65 | reverse complement strand
TTTTGTTTTATAGTTTGGTTTATTGCTTTCAATTCCATCCCTCACCTCCCTACTTAACAAATAAAATAGCATACTATATTTTTTATTACCACTGTAGTACTAACTAATACTTAAAGTAGTTAAACAAAATAGCGTTTATAACATCCTACCGTTTGCATATGAAAAAAGTAAGTGAGTATATGCTAAATCGCTCGCATTAACTAAGAGTCAAGTGTGAGATCCTTGCCACACTTCTTATTGAATAGGAATTAAATTTTGTTTAAGTAAATGGTTCCCCTTAAAATTTACTTATAAAGGTTGTTTTTTAGAATTTTTATCTCTTCTTGTAGAGCTTTAATTATTTTTATGTATTTTTCTATATGGTTGAGAAAAACGCTATTACGGTTATGAATCTCGATAGGCTGGGCTGGTAGCCCTCCATACTTACCAGAAGTAGGAAGGGATTTGGTCACCCCTGTACGCCCGGCTAGCATCACTTCATCGGCAATTTTAAGATGTCCGGCTACTGCTACTTGACCTCCCATCACGACATGACGGCCAGTTTTAGTGGAGCCGGCAATTCCTGTCTGAGCAACAATAATATTATGAGCCCCTATCGTGACATTGTGGCCAATTTGCACAAGATTATCTATTTTAGAGCCTTTTTTAATGTAAGTGGTTTCAAAGCGTGACCGATCGATGGTAGTATTGGCCCCAATTTCTACCTCATCTTCTATTTCTACTTTACCTAATTGTTGCAATTTAATGTGTTCACCAGTTTTGTTGGTAATGTAGCCGAAACCACAAGCTCCTATCACAGCACCTGGTTGTAGAATAACTTTGTCTCCTAGGGAACAGCGTTCACGGATTACAACTTTAGGATGGATAAGGCAATCCTTTCCTATAGTAACATAGGGGCCTATGTATGCTCCTGCCCCAATAAAGGTGTTGTCATCTATTCTAGCTTCTTTATCTATAACAGCATGGGGACCAATTTTTACATTAGCGCCAATTTGGCACGTTTCGTGAATGACCGCTGTCGGATGAATTCCTGTAAAACCTGTAAGCTCTCCTTTATCTTTAAAAAAAGCATCGATTAATTGTTGAAATGCTAAAGAAGGATTTTCATTAATCAAAAAGTTACGATCACCCGCCAAAGGAGTATGTGAATTAACAAATATCACGCCTGCATGCGAGGTTTGCATCGCTTGCTCATAGCGGGGATTTTCTAGAAAAGAGGCCTCTTTGGCACTTGCTCTTTCTAGATCGGCAACCCCTTCAATTTCATAATCGGGATTGCCTATCAGTTTTGATTGCGTCATCGCTGCTATATGGGCCAGCTTGAAGGTTTTTAAGGAATTCATCGATTTCTCTTATGACTTTATTGATTGGATCCTGCGGGTGTCTTTGGCTCTTTAGCTTCTTTATCAAAAAGCTCATCCATCACACTCACAATATCATCAGAAATATCTAATTCCTTATCATAATAGTAAGCTCCCTCTTCGTTCATCACCATATGGTAGCCATACTTTTTAGCAACAGTTTCGGATGCTTGAGTAATCACATCAGCGAGCTTATCCAATATTTTATAATTAGCTTGTTGTATTGCTTGATAATATTGCGACTGCTGTTGGCTTGCTTCTTGGCTTAAGGTTCTAAATTTACGCTTAAGTTCGGTTTCTGCTTCAGGGGAGAGGCTGTCAAGATAGTCAGGATCATTAAGCTTATCGGCCATCTCATTCAATGTTTTTTCTTTTTCGCCTAGCATTGTTTCCATTTGCTTTTTGAGCGCTTCGAAGTTGGCTTGTTCTTGTTTGCCCAGTTTAGATTTCTCTACGCAAGTCTTAAAGTTCACCAGGCGCATTTTAATTCCTTGATCAGCTTTAACTGTAGAGGCTTCTACTGCCGCTGGACATAGGGCCACTAAAGCGAAACTTACGCTGGCTGCTTGCAGGATTGTTTTAGATAATTTTTTCATTAAATTTTCTCCTTATTTTAATAAATCTTAAAGGCGCCCACCCACGCTGATGAAGAAGCTTTTAACCTCTCCGCGTGTTTTAGGATTGATAGGAATTCCATAACCCATCGTAAGAGGGGGAATGCTTTCGACTATTTTAAAACGTATGCCTAAGCCAACCGATGTACTAATACGTGCTTTTTTTAATCCAAAATCAAAAGTGGCAAAGGAAAGATGACCGGCATCACAGAAAATAAAACCTTCCAGGTTTTTCATGAACCGCCGAGAAGCTTCTATCGAATAAATTTCCATAGACATCCCACCCCGTGGATCTCCTTCAATGAAACGTGGGCCCAGTTTATAAGGACGATAGCCTCTTATCATATTATCGCCACCTAAAAACAACCGCTCGTCAAGAGGCATTTTTTTAGCAGTCGTCCCTCCAAATGGATAAAGGAAGCGGAAATCCATGCGCAGTTTTAAAACACTACGCCTATCTAATTTGTGAAACCAGCTATTAGTGTAGGCAGCGCCAAAGAAACGATAGTTACCGCCCAATCCAGCTATCTCCAATTCTAATCGTGATTTAAATCCTTGGGTGGGCTTGGCTGGGTGATCAGTAGAATCATAAGACCATGTTAATCCGGTGGCTGAAACCATCCCATCATTATGTGATTCTTCAACTAACGAAGCACCACCTTCATGCTTGGCATCATATTTATACTGTTCTTCATAAAGCAAGCCATGCGATGTTTGAATATCTGTATGTTTTAAGCGGTAATGCCATCCCAATTTCATAAATTGATTTAACTGATAGGTAGCATTGACCATTCCCCCATAAGTTTTTATATCATAGTCTTTGGCTATATAGCGATTGATAGAATTTTCTAGCTCAAATCCTACAATCCATTGAGTATCATTAAAAAATGGTTTGGTCCAAGAAAAAACATAGCTACGGCTTTTGGAGCCCACGGTAGCGGTAGCATGGGCATATTCACCGCCGCCTCTTAAGGCTTTATAGCCATCTTGAAAGAAACGACCTAAGCCTTTATAGTTAAAGTTTTTTTCGGTGATATTAAAACCTCCAAAAATGCTTTCCGCCGTGCTAAATCCAAAGAAAGCACCAAAGTGCCCCGTGCTTGTTTCTTCAACTTCAATATGAACATCACGATAATTTTCTCCTAAGCTATAAAAATCTTCTGATTTAACAGCATAGACGTTTACATGGGAAAAATAGCCGATGTTGGCTAAACGCTCTTCTGTTTTCTTCAGTTTTTCAAGATTAAAGACTTCCCCAGGAATGATCAAGGTTTCATGGAGAATAACTTTAGTTTGAGTCTGGCAATTTCCAAATACCTTAATCAAACCGACGTGAAACTGCTGGCCCTCTTCAATAGTGAGTTTAATGTTATAGGTTGGTTCCTGGCTCTCGGAAAGAGTAGGTTCGTGATCAATGATGGCGTCAATATAACCTTTACGACCATAGAGATTTGTAATATTTTCTATACTCTGACGAATTTTCTCAGGAGAAAATATCCCTCCTTCACAAAAAGTTAACCGCTGATAGATCTCTTCTGTATTAAATAAACGATTTCCCTCGATGGTAATATGACCTACTTTATAAATAGGTCCTTTACTTGCAGTAATTGTGATAACGACACGGTTTTCTTGAGCAGCTTCTACCACTTTGACATCGACAGACGCATCAGCATATCCTTGATTATGAAGATAGTTAAGAATGGTGGCTTGATCATGCTGCATCGCCTCTTCATTATAAGTTCCTTCATTGCTTAGCCAACTTAAAAATATATTATATTTTTTAGTCACAAGCTGTTCACTTATCTCTTCTTGTTCATGGTTGGTAAAATTAACAAATACAATTTCTTTGATATAGCCCGAGCGCCCTTCATTGATGGAAATGTTGATATCTACTTCGTTGGTAGTAGCATCCAGCTGTATATCGTAGGTAAGCTCTGCTTCAAAAAAACCTTTTTTAATATAGTAAGCTTTTAGCTTGTGGAAAGCTTGATTAAAGCTCTTACGATCAAAAACAGAAAAGCAAGGTACCTTTAGCTCTTGTTTTAACCTTTTAGTTTTTATATGCTCGTTACCTTGCCAGTTGATAGAGCGAATGATAGGCTTGGGCCATATTTTTAAGGTAATATATAGCTTATCTGCTAAGCTTTCAACAAGGGGTTCAACACGGTCATAATCTTGAGAAAGAATTTTAAGATCGTTATCAAAGTGAGTTTGCGAAAAAAAATCTCCTTGCCGTGTTTTGATTCGGTTAAGGAGAGCATCTTCTTCAAAATGGTCGCAGGGTCCTTGAAGAAGAATTTCAATTTTTTCAATTTTTTGATTTTCATATGGGGTAGGCTGGCCGAAAAGATTTGATGAGTAGCCGCTTACTAAAAGCAAAAATCCTATATTAAGGAAAAGTATTAATTTATTTATCACAGATTCCTCTGAAAATTATAGATGATAATCGAAAAAAGAGTAATCATAGGGTAAGGTTTGTAATATTGTAAAGAAGAAGAAAAGAAGAGGGATTTTAGTATTAAAATTTGCTTCTTCCAG
Organism: Neochlamydia sp. AcF65; assembly: GCF_018342435.1. Lineage (NCBI taxonomy): Bacteria > Pseudomonadati > Chlamydiota > Chlamydiia > Parachlamydiales > Parachlamydiaceae > Neochlamydia > Neochlamydia sp. AcF65. The sequence goes on along the minus strand of NZ_JAEMUE010000003.1, from coordinate 26,358 downwards.
AGAAAGCTCGTGCTAATGTACCCCCATCTACATAATCGAGGGGGCTTCCCATAGGAAGTCCAAAAGCTAAACGAGAGATAGAAACCCCCAAGGGAGCTAATTCCTGCTTTAAGTAAAGAGAAGTAGCATCTCCTTCGAGCGTAGAATCTAATGCGATGACAATCTCTTCTATTTTTAGCAAAGCAATACGTGTTTTTAAGCCGGCAATAGTCAGTTTATCGGGACCTATGCCTTCTAAAGGAGACAATAAGCCTCCTAATACGTGATAAAGACCTTTATATTCGCCTGTTGTTTCAATGGAAAAAGCTTCTCTTGCACATGAAATAATGCAAATAACCTTAGATTGCTGACGTTGCTCTGTACAAAAAGGACACGCATATTCGCCTTTTAAGCAGCCACATTCTTCACACTGCGGCAATTTTTCATGAATATCTTTTAGGGTGCTGGCCATTTCATCTAAATATTCTTGTGGCCATCCTAACATATGGAAAGCGTAACGCTCGGCACTTTTGGAACCTACTCCTGGTAGCCTTTTCAAGACATTTATAACTTTTAATAGATGAGGAGGATAATGCATAGATTTGCCATGATTTTAAGAAAAAGCATAACATACAAGCTTATTTTATTTAAAACTCAAAGAGAGGGAGAAAAGCTTCATCATGTAATCGCGAATGTTGCCGCTTTTTTAGTTGTTGTTTTTAAATTATATTTTTTTGAGCCCTTGTATTTTCTTTAAAAAAAGCAGGTTCTTCAGCCGCTTTACCTTGCTTAAATTTAACTTTTGGTAGAACTAGCTTATAAACATATCTAGAATTTTAGCTCTTTGTTTTAACTGCATGGTTTCTATGAATAGCTTAAGGCTTTAAAGGGAGAGCTTCTTTTTAATAAGCATTTTTGATACAGTCTTGCTTTTTAATAAATAAGGGGAACAGACAAATGCCAATTCAGCCTAAAGCGCGTATTGTAGGAATGGGCTCTTTTTTACCTGAACGTATTTTAACTAATCAAGATCTAGAAGAGATGGTTGAAACAACAGACGACTGGATTGTTTCGCGTACAGGAATAAAAGAACGCCGTATTGCCGACAATCATGAAACTCCTTCTCTAATGGGGTTTTATGCGGCCCAAAAAGCCTTACAGGAAAGCAGCGTGCCAGCTGCAGATATAGACATGGTTTTAGTGGCCACTATGACACCCGATTATATCACCCCTAGTACAGCCGCTATTATTCAAGCCAAGCTAGGAGCGTCATCTGCTGCGGCCTTAGATATACAAGCCGCTTGCACAGGTTTTTTGTATGGATTGTCGATTGCTAAAGCTTACATTGAAGCAGGCATCTATCGTAATATTCTTTTAATTGCTTCAGAAAAGCTTTCTACTATCATCAATTACAAAGATAGAAATACATGCGTTCTATTTGGTGATGGAGCTGCAGCCGCTGTGATCTCCAATCGAGGAAAAGGATTTTCTCTGGACGCATTTTGTTTAGGTTCAGATGGAGAAGTTGCCGAACTTTTAATGATTCCTGCCGGTGGCGCGCGCCAGCCTTCAAGCGTTGAAACTGTGACCCAAGGGTTGCACTTTCTGAAAATGGAAGGAAAGGAAGTTTTTAAGCATGCCGTACGAAGAATGGGGGCTGCAGCAAAAGAATGTTTAGTTAAAGCGGGCATAACGGAAGAAGAGATTGATTGGTTAGTACCCCATCAAGCTAACATACGGATTATAGAAGCATTAGCTAAAAGTTTTAATCTACCGAGTGAACGCGTTTATAAAACCTTGCATAAGTATGGAAACACATCGGCCTCTAGCGTGGCCATAGCCTTGGAGGAGCTCCAGAGCGAAAACCAATTTTCAAACGGCGAAAAGCTACTATTGGTAGGTTTTGGAGCCGGGCTGACTTGGGCAGCTGCTGTTGTGACTCAAATAGATGATCTATCCTCTTCATTCGACTGATAAGCTATAAGGACGTAAAGATATGTCGCATTCTAAAAAAATTGCTTTTTTATTTCCTGGTCAAGGAGTTCAATATCTTGGAATGGGGAAAGATATTTATGAAAATTTCTCAATAGCTAGGCAAACTTTTCAAGAGGCCGATGAGGTCTTACATCGCCATTTATCTAAAATAATATTAGAAGGCCCTGAGGAAGAACTGCTTGAAACAAAAAATAGCCAGGTGGGCATTTATGTTGTCTCTATGGCACTTTTAAGAATTATTAAAGATTTATATCCTAACATACAGCCAGATGTGTGTGCCGGCTTAAGCTTAGGTGAATATTCAGCATTAACTGCTGCTAAGAAACTAGATTTTGCCTCTTGCCTCTCTATTATTCAATATAGAGGACATTATATGAATGAAGCCTGTGAGGCCCATCCAGGAGGTATGGCAGTTGTTTTAGGTCTTACAGCTCACGAAGTAGAGGAAGCTGTGCAGGAAGTGAATTTGCCTCATGATTTATGGATTGCTAATTTTAATTGCCCCGGCCAGATAGTCATTTCGGGAACACGAAAAGGAATTGATAGTGCGGCATCTGTTCTTAAAGATAAAGGTGCCAAACGTGTCTTGCCTTTAAATGTATATGGAGCTTTTCATAGCGGCCTTATGAAGACAGCTGAAGCACGTCTTGCTGAACATATCCATCATGCCTCTATCCAAGATAGCTCGATAGGTTTAATCATGAATGTGCCTGGCAAAAAGGTAGAAAATATTCTTGATATTAAAAGTCATTTAATTAGGCAGGTGACCTCTCCTGTTCGCTGGGAGCAAAGCATCCGCCACCTAGGGGAAGAGGGAGTTGAGTTATTTATTGAAATAGGCTGTGGAAAAACACTAGCAGGTTTTAATAAACGTATTCTTCCCCATATAAATACCATTTCTGTAGAAAAAATAACGGAACTTGATCAGCTTGCTAAAATATAGGAAAAACTTTAGATGCATCATCTTTTAAACAATCAGGTAGCTATCATTACCGGGGGAACTGCAGGCATTGGCAAAGCAATTGCTCGTGAATTTGCTCGTCAAGGAGCAACTGTGGCAATCTTCGGAACAAATGAGAAAAGAGGCCAAGAAGTCGTGCAGGAAATTGGAGCAGAAAAAGCCTCTTTTTATCCCGTCAATGTAGCTAAAACTCTAGAGGTAGAGGCGGCTATAAAACTGGTGCAGCAAAATTATGGCAAAGTGGATATTTTGGTCAATAATGCGGGAATCACGCGCGATCAGCTGATGTTGAAAATGACTGAAGAAGATTGGGATACAGTCATGGAAGTTAACTTAAAATCCTGCTACAATACTTGCAAGGCTCTTACCCGCCATATGCTTAAAGCCCGTCAGGGGGTAATTATAAATATTAGCTCAGTGATCGGCCTGATCGGTAATAGTGGGCAAGCGAATTATGCGGCTTCAAAAGCTGCTATCATAGGTTTTACAAAAGCTCTTGCTAAAGAATTTGCTTCCCGTAATATTCGTATTAACTGCATTGCCCCTGGCTTTATTGACACGCAGATGACGGAAGCTATGACAGAGCAGCAGCGTCAGGCCATACTCTCTTCCATTCCTATGGAAAGGATGGGCGCTCCTGAAGATATTGCCAGCGCAGCTGTTTTCTTAGCCAGCTCGATGGCCCAATATATAACTGGGCAAGTCTTGATAGTGGACGGAGGAATGGTGATGTAACCCTAATTACATCATTGAATGTAATTGGTAAAAATGATATCTTATTTTTTTTTAAGAAATCTATTAATCAAAAGGAATGTGTATGTCATCAACAGAACAGGAAGTCATCGACATCATTGTGGAACAACTAGGTGTAGATAGAGATGATGTAACTCCTTCTAAAAAGCTTGTCGAAGATCTGAATGCAGATTCTCTGGATTTAACAGAGCTCAATATGACTTTTGAAGAGCGTTTAGGAAGAGAAATCCCTCAAGAGGAAGCTGAAAAGTTTAAAACCGTAGGCGATATCATCCAATATTTCGATCGTATCACTAAAGAATAGAACATTTATGTAGGGCTCTAGGCAAGCCAGAGCCCTAAATCTCAAAATGCTAGGGCAGTCTTTTATCTAATAGATAAATGCATCTAAAGCCTAGAATGTTTTTTTAGTTTAAAACTCCTTCCCTTTCTCTATCTGGCTAAAATATAGGTTAAAAGGCCATCCTCCACGGGAAATCTTTTGACATTTATATGCAGAAAGGGGCTTTTTTTTTCAAATTCATTTTTTATTCAATTTCACACGTTAATCCATATAAAAAAAGAAATTGCAAGTCATTCTATTGCTTCGCATCATTTTTGTTGAGCAGTATGCTGTAGCAAATTATTTTAATGGTGGGTAATGGCTAACGATTTTAGCGGTAAGAAGAAAAAATCTTGCATAACTTAATTTAGAGCCGTTAACAGATACTGCTACCCTATAAAAAGGCCTGTCTGCATTTTAAAAATGTAATTTAAGCCTTCATTAACCCCTCTCTTTTATTCCAATGGATGTTTTTTAAGCATATAATAATATCCTTTAAAGAAACTACGTCTACATAACCAAAAAAGAAATTAGCCTTTTTCCAGGCTGACTCTACCCGTAAAAACAAGCTTTTTATCAAGTATATGATTACATAAAGAGTTGCTCGAAAGCGTATAACTAGAAAACTGCTTAAAAGCATATTCTCACTGTTATTTCGTATCCGCTATATGTCTAGGTAGTTTGGTATTCATAAAATTTGAATTTTTTATATGCTTAGTTTCTTCATGTCCTCTAGCTTAAAAGGGCCTATCGAGAATTTTAATAGGCTCTATATAGAAATCGTTCGATGTTTTTCTTTATGTCGAGTACCTTAACCTATTTAAAAAAATATAATAGGCTCCAAAAAAACTAAGTCTGCATACCCAACACCCTGAAAGTCTTCTCTCTATTTAACGAGAGAGGTTTTATAAAGTACAGGATTGCATAAGAAGCAGCTCAAAAGCGTATAATCTTATTTTTTATTAATTAGACTAAAACTCCTTCTCTGATTGTCTTCCGAAAATGCTGTATTCACTATATCACTTTTTATACAAGCTTCGTTACGAAAGATATAGCCACTTTTTTGAGGCTTGAAAAATGGTTTGCCTCTTTCAAGCTTAAAAGCCTGAGCTTTTGATTAAAAAATTGACAAAATAGATAGGAAAAGAGGCAAGTGTCCCTGCTTGCTTTGAGAGCTAAAAAAATAAAGAAGTAGCTTTTAAGCAAGGTTTTTAGTATGAAAAGTAAAACATTACTTTTTTATCTTTCTTTTAAGAGGATAGTTCTAAAAAGATAAAAAAATCGCCAACAGCGTTACAAACCCACTGAAGCGCACCAAAAGCTAAAATAAGGATAAGCAAATGAGTTTGGAGAGTTCACCTATTAGCTCTTATGGATTTACTGAATTTAAGGAAATAGAAAAAAGAAAACAGCCTTATTTGAAACTAGGCCCCTATGTAGAAATTAGCTTAGAGATCTTCGAAAAACTAGGATGCCAAGACTTATACCAAGCAAGCCTAGTCTGTAAAGAATGGAAGCAGCTAACTGAACAAACTAGTTTATGGAAAATGTTTAATGTAGAAAAGCTTAATATTAAATTTCAGGAAGAGACGCAAGTTGATGATCAGAAAGTAGATTCTCTAATCCCTAAAGATGAATTAAAAACCCTTTTAGAGAGCTTAGAACACGAGAAAATTTTATCGGAGGAAGAGATAAAGGATGTAAAAGATGCCTATAAACTATCTTTGCAAATTGCTGTACATGCTAAAGAATTTATCCAAGAAAGGTTATATATTGAAAAGCTAGGCGACGTCTATTCGAGTAAAGAAATACCTAAGATTCTTCTTCAAGCGGTAGGACTTTACAATTATGCCTTACATGATTCCAATGTAGGCGAGCAAGAAATTATTAAAGAAAAGCTATTTAATGCTGAAATTTTGCTTAGTAAGCTTTGCAAAGGAAAACCTGGAGATATTTCTATAGCCAAAAAGCAATTTGAAGGTAATCTTGAAGTATTAAAAAAACTTAGGGAGGGAATAAAAGAGAAAATTGAAGCTCTCAGTTCAGATCCTTCATCTGAGGAAGTAAGAATGCTTTACAAGGAAATTGCACTGGATATGAAAGATTTCTTTAAGACTCTAGTAAATCAGGCGATTGATGTTTTAGGCCCGGCACCTTGTGAATATGCGATGATAGGCTTTGGTTCCCTAGCTAGAGAGGAAATGACTCCCTATTCTGATCTAGAATTTGGCATTCTTATCCAGGAAGATAGTAAAGATAATAAAAAGTACTTTAAGCGCCTTACGACTTTGATTCATTTGAAAGTAATCAATTTAGGAGAAACCCTTCTCCCTGCTTTAAATATTCCTTGCTTAAAAGCCATAAATTTTTTTGATGACATAACGCCACGTGGCCTTGCCTTCGATGGCGAAGGAGTAGAAGGAAAAGGATGTAAAACTCCCTTCGGCAATCGCCATACTTTTGAGCTTATACAAACTCCTGAAAAGATGGCTCAATATGTCGCTCAAGATGAAAATGGTAAATGGTGGCATCAGAAAGAGTCTCATCTTCCTATGGAGCTTTTAACCTTTACCCATTTGTTAGGTAATGAGGAGCTAACTGAGCAATATAGACAACGTATCCAGCAAGCCCTTGAAATTCCCTATCAAGCAGGCTTTGCTCTTCGCCAATATTTAGCCAAATATCATTTGGTTCGAGAAGATAGGATAACTTTCAATCCAAGCCTGCAGGATCCAGACAAGCAAGGACTGCTTTTTAAAGTTAAAAATGATTTATATCGTTTTCCTCACCTAGCTTTGGACCGCTTAGCTCTTCTTAAAGAAGTAGCCGCTTCCGATACGTTTACTAGGATCACTCAATTAAAAGATAGAGGTATTTTAACAGATAATGCAGCTGAAAAGTTAAGTGAATGGATGAGCATAGCTTTATTCATGCGCCTTAAAACTTATTCTCATTACAAAGCTCAAAAGGAAATGATGAATCCTCTGCTTAAGCCCTTTGGATTTGAGGATCCAAAACTTGTTGAAAAGCAGTTTGCTTTAGATTCGGTAGCTTTGAAAAAGATAAAGAAAATTTACTGCGTCTTTATTCCTTTTTATCAAGCTGTTAAGGAATTTTTAGCAGGAAATGAAGATGCCCTTAAATCATTGGATGTGAAAAATATTTCTACAAAGACTCAAGGGGACATAGCCTTGAGGCTTTTTCAGCAGAAAAAGCCAAAAAAGTTTTACAAATTAGCACTGGCAAAAAATCCAGAAGACGCTGACATATTAGCTGTTCTTGGATATATTTATAAAGATCAGGGAAAATTAGATAAAGCAGCTAAGAAAGTTGAAGAAGCGCTTAAAATCCGTTCCAAGTTTCTTTGCAAAAATTATTCCCTAGAGAAAGTTTATAATAAGAACTTTGCAGCACTTTATCAAGAACAAGCAAAGCTAGGAAATGCAGCCGAACCTAGCAGGAAAGCTCGCTTTATTAAATCTAAGATTTTTTTGGAAAATTACTCTAACATAGCTACTTATTACAATAACTTAGCAACAATTTATCAAGCTCATGGAAAATTAGGCAAGGCGGCTGCAATTGGCGAGAAAGCGCTCAAGGCTGACCTTCAATTTTGGGGTAAAAATCATCCCCATGTAGCAAGAACTTACAATAATTTGGGAACAATTTATCAAGAGCGAGGAAGGTTAGGCCAGGCGGCTGAATATGTTGAAAAAGCCCTTACCATTAATACTAAGCTTTTTGGTGGAAATCATCCTACTGTAGCAAGGGATTACAACAATCTAGGGCAAATCTACCAAGAGCAAGGAAATTTGAAAAAAGCTGCTGAACATATCAACAAAGCGCTCAACATTAACCAGGAAATTTTCGGTGAATATCATCCCAGAATTGCAACCGGTTGGAATAACTTAGCAGGAGTCTATCAAGAACAGGGAAATTTAGACAAGGCTGCTGAGTTTATCCAGAAGGCGTTTGCAATTGACCTTAAGGTTTTTGGTGAAAGTCATCCTACTATAGCAAGAGATTATAATAACTTAGCAGGAGTCTATCAAGGGCAGGGAAAATTAGACAAGGCCGCTGAGCAAATCAACATAGCGCTCGACATCAATCTTAAGCTTTTTGGTGAAAATCATGCTAGTGTAGCAGACTGTTACACTAATTTAGGAGTAATCTATCAAGAACAAGGAAACTTAGAAAAGGCTGTTGATTGCTTTAAAAAAGCACTCGCAATTGACCATAAACTTTTTGGTGAAAATCATCCTAGCATAGCTATAGATTACAACAATTTGTCCCAAAGCTATGAAGAACCGAGCCAGTTACAACAGGCATTAGAGTATGGCAAAAAAGCTCTAGCGATTGATCTTAAGCTTTTTGGTGAAAATCATCCTACGGTTGTAAGAGATTACAATAGCTTAGGAATAATTTACCTTAATGACGGCAATTTAGATGAAGCATTTAAACACATTAGCAAAGCTTGCATCATTAACTTCGGCCTTTTCAGTGAAATTCATCCCACGATGGCAATAAATTATAATAATCTAGGACAAATCTACCAAAAACAAGGCAATTTAAAGCAGGCAGCTGAGTATACTGAGAAAGCACTTGCCATAAACCTTAAGCTTTTGGGGGAAGATCATTCTATTGTGGCAATAAATTATAATAATCTAGGGCAAATCTACCAAAAACAAGGCAATTTAAAGCAGGCAGCTGAGTATGCTGAGAAAGCACTGAACATTGCTTTGAAGCTTTGGGGTGAACATCATCCCCATCTAGCAATTTATTATAATACCAGGGGGATGATTTATAAAAGACAAGATCTTTTAGAAAAGGCAGTTGAAGACGTTAAAAGAGCAGTGACTCTTGGCTCAAAGATTGGCGGTGAAAATTGTCGTCATATGGCACGGTTTTATGATAATTTAAGCCAAATTTATCACGATCAAGGAAATGTAGAGCAAGCAGCTGAGTGTACTCATAAAGCTCGTGCCATCAATCTTAAGCTTGTAGATAAAAATCAATTTGCGAAGGCTGCAATGTAAGAAGAATTTATTAGGAGTAAGAAAAATTTATGATAACAAATCATCATGAAAGCTACACCTAAGAAACTAAAAAGAGCATGTTTTCAAGTTTGCTTTTTATCTTTTGCGAGTAAAGATGCAAGCGGGAGATTAGTAGAATTATAAGTAACTCTTTATACGTGTTAAAATGTATATAATCCTAAAAGGCTGGTAAACCCATGAATCTAGAGAGTGCATTTGTTAACTCTTATGTATTTACTGAATTTAAAGAAATAGAAAAAAGAAAGCAGGCTTATCTAAAACTAGGCTCTTATGCAGAGATTAGCTTAGAGATCTTTGAAAAACTAGGATGCCAAGACTTATACCAAGCAAGCTTAGTCTGCAAAGAATGGAAGCTATTGGTTAAACAAACCAGCTTATGGAAAAAGTGCCATTCAGGAAGCGTTAGAGTTGACTCCCAAGAAGAAAAACAGCTCGATAATAATAAGAAAAATTCTTTAGGCCTTTCTTCTTGCCCATGGACTCAATCTTGCATAGCTAGGTTATTGTGGCAAGACTCTACCACCGTTATTAGTGATTCACTAGTAGAAAAAGTAAATGCTGTGTCTCCTTACCTAAAAAAAGAAGAATTTGAATTAAAAGGTGTTCCCAGTGATGGCGACTGCTTTTTTAGTGCTTTTTTAGGAAGCTATGCCTGCCTTTCTAGAAGGATACCCTTGCTAGACGACCAAAAAGATAAAATTTCTTATTTAAGGCAAGTGCTCGCAGGCACCGTTAAACACACGGACATTAAAAGAGCGGAAGAAATAATAGGAAAGGGAGCTTGGGTGAGTGGCTTAGGTGAAGGAGAGTTATTAGCATCGGCTTTATCTATTCCTATAAGATTAGTAACAGTCAATGAGGAACAGTTGATTTGCGGTATTCATGATAGGTTAATTTTTTCACAAGCAGGTTTAGCGGAAGGTGATAGATCCCAGGAATGGGAAACTATCCCTCAAAAAGAAAGACCTCAAGAATATATTTTTATAGTGGATCTAGGGGGTCATTTTATTTATGCTCAAAAAGGTGATGGGACGGCTAAAAAAGAAATATTTGATCCCTCTAGTCCTTTAGCTACTCTGCCCTTAAAAATTTTCCAAAAAATTTTTCTTTCTTTTAGCGGTTTGCAGCAGGATGAATTAAGGCAAATTCTTGACGTAAGAAGCTGCGCTCAAAAGTTCAGACAACACATGCCAAGTAACACTAAACTTTTAACAAAGTATCAACCTCAGAAAATGCCACTTTATCTGGACAAACTTACAGATTGGTTAGGAGAGACGATCTCTCCAATTAATCAGGGTAGGGATGTATTAGCAAATGCTAGGCTAGAGAATGCTGAAGAGGCCTATACGCAAGCTTTAAAAATTGCTGTTCGAGAAAAAGATCTTCTTCAAGAAAGCTTTTGCATAGAAAAACTGGGCGACATTTATCTGAGAAAAGAAACACCAGAAGCGCTTCTGCAGGCGGCAGGCCTTTACAACTATGCTTTACACCTAGCTTCTGAGGAAAGGCAAGAAATTATTAGAGATAGAGTTTTTTACGTACAAAATTTACTTGCTAGAGAATGTAAAGGAAAATCGCTTGATTCGGCGGTAATGAAGAAACAATTTGAAAGCAATCGCCATACATTAAAAAAATTTAGAGCAGAAATAGAGAAGAAAGTTCAAGCTCTGCCAGAGAGCCCTTCTTCTCAAGAGGTAAGAGAGCTGTATGGTAAGATAGCTTATCAAATAAAAATTTTCTTTGGGCAGCTTACAATACAGGCCTTACATCAATTAGATCCTGCGCCTTGTGAATATGCCATGATAGGCTTTGGTTCATTAGCTAGAGAAGAAATGACCCCTTATTCCGATCTAGAGTTTGGTATCCTTATGAAAGAAGATAATAAATATAATAGAAAATATTTTAAACACCTTACGACTTTAATTCATCTGAAAGTTATCAATTTAGGAGAAACCATTCTTCCTGCTTTAAACATTCCTTGCTTAAATGACATAAGTTTTTTTGATGGAATAACTCCACGAGGTTTTGCATTTGATGGGGAAGGAGCAGAAGGAAAAGGGTGTAAAACCCCCTTTGGTAATCGCCAGACTTTTGAGCTTATTCAAACTCCTCAAAAGATGGCTCAATATATCGCTCAAGATGAAAATGGTAAATGGTGGCATCAGAAAGAGCCTCATCTTCCTATGGAACTTTTGACTTTCACTCACCTCCTAGGTAATCATGAGTTAACTAAACAGTACATTGAAAACATTCAAGAAAAACTTAATACGCCTTACCAAGAAAACCTTAACCTGCGTCAATACTTGGCTAAAGTTCATTTAGTCAAAGAGGATATGATATCTTTTGACCCAGGAATGGGCCATTTAGAAAGGCAAGGTATGCTTTTTAAAGTGAAAAATGATTTGTACCGGTTTCCCCATCTGGCCGTGGATCGGCTATCTCTTCTCAAAAAAATAGTAGCTTCCAATACTTTCAGTAGGATCGAGCAACTAAAGGAGCAAGGAATTTTAACAGAAGGTGCGTCTACAAAGCTAGACGAGTGGATAAGTATAGCGTTATTCATGCGCCTTAAAACTTACTCTCATTATCAAGCACAAAAAGAGATGATGAATCCTCTGCTTAAACCTTTTGGGTTTGATGAACCTGAACTTATCCAAGAGCAGTTTGCTTTAAATGAGGGAGCATTAGAAAAAGTAAAAAAAATTTATAGCTTTTTTATTCCATTCTACCAGGCTATCCAAGCTTTTTTATCCGGAGATGAAAGTATACTTACATCTTCTACCTTAGATGATAATTCGCCACAGGCTCAAGGAAGCATAGCTTTAAGGCTTTTTCAACACGAGGAGGCAATAAGATGGTACTTATTAGCAACAAAAAACGATCCAAAAAGTTCTAATCTATTAAATGCTTTAGGAATGGCCTACCGCGAGCAAAAGAATTTAAAGCAAGCGAAGAATTATATTGCTGAAGCATTTGAAATCGATTATGAGCAGTTTGTTGAAACATCCCTCAACATGGCAAGAGATTTTAATAATCTCTGTTTAATTTACCTAGAGCGAGGCAAGTTAAAGAAGGCAATTGATCGTGCTGAAAAAGCTATCAAAATCTCCGGGAAGCTTTCTTACAAAGATCTAGAAGTGGCGACCAGTTATAACAATTTAGGATTGATATATATAAAGCAGAATGATTTAGGGCCTGAGAGTATACTTACTTCTTCCACTTTAGATGATGATTCGCCACAGATTCAAGGAAGCATAGCTTTAAGGCTTTTTCAACATGAAGAGGCAATAAGAGGGTACTTATTAGCAACAGAAAACGATCCAGAAAATTCTAATCTATTAAATGCTTTAGGAATGGCCTGCTATGAACAAAAGAATTTAAAGCAAGCGAAGAATTATATTGCTAAAGCACTTAAAATCGATCATAGACAGTATGTTGAAACATTCCTCAACATGGCAAGAGATTTTAATAATCTCTGTTTAATTTACCAAGAGCGAGGCAAGTTAAAGAAGGCAATTGATTGTGCTGAAAAGGCTATCAAAATTTACGAGGAGCTTTCTCACAAAGATTTAAAAGTGGCAACCAGCTATAACAATTTAGGATTAATATATATAGAACAAAATGATTCAGAAAAAGCACTTTATTATTTTGATCGGGCTCACAAAATTATTACTGATCGTTATGGTAAGAATCATGTAAAGGCGGCCGCATCTTATAGCAATCTAGGATATGTCTTCCAAAAAGCAGGAAGTTTAGAAAAGGCAATTGAATATACTAGGAAGGCGCTTAAAATCAATGTCCAGCACTTTGGCAAACATCATGCAAATGTGTCAATAAATTATCTTAACTTAGCAACCATTTACTGTGATTACGGAAATTTAAGAATGGCGGTTCAGTATATTAATAAAGCTTTTGCAATAGATCTTAAGTTATTTGGTGAGAATCACGCAAGGATGGCAGGTGTTTACCACGTCCTAGGCTTGATTTACGCAGATTACGAAGAAGTAGAAGAAGCAATTAAATGGACTGAGAAAGCACTCGATATTGATTTTAAGCAATTTGGAGAATATCATCCAGCGGTAGCAAGCCGTTTTAACATCCTAGGGTGCCTTTATCAGCAATTATATGTATGGGATAAAGAAAAGCAAAAAGAAAAGCCATTAGAATATATAAATCACGCTCTCAAAATCAATCGTAAGCTTTTTGGAGAGAATCATTCAAGTGCGGCAGCTTGTTATAATAATTTAGGGAATCTTTACAATCAATTAGGAAATAAAGAGGAGGCAATTAAGTGTATAAATCGAGCAATTGAAATTTATTGTAAGATTTCTGGAGAAAATTCGAGCTTGGTAAAAAAAAGCTATGAAAATTTGTCTCAGGTCCACAGATTTAGTCTTAGAAATTTAGAGGAGGCAGCTGGGGGTAGTAATAAAGCTCGAGCCATTGGTACTGAGCTTTTTAATCATGCCGAGTTAACAGAAAAATACGTAAACCGGTACCAAATTCATCTAAACCACGGAAATTTCAAGGAGGCAGCTGAGTGTCTAAAAAAAGCTCTCGCCATTGATCCTAAGCTTTTTGGTGGGGATCATTCAAAGAGGGCAACATATTATACTCAACTGAGCCAAATCAATTCAAATCAAGGCAATTTTGACAAGGCGACTGAGCAAGCCAGGAAAGCTCTTACCATTAACCTTAGATTGTTGGGTGAGGTTCGTCGCAATGTAGCCAAAGATTATGAAAAGTTGAGCCAAACCTATCTAGGCCAAGGTAATTTAGAACCAGCGGCTGAGTGTGCCAAGAAAGCGTATGCTATTACCCTAGAGCTTGTAGGTAAGAACTATCTCCATGAAGCAGAGGATTACAACGAACTGAGCCAAACTTACTTAAACCAAGGTGATTTAAAAAGGGCGGCTGAGTATGTCAAGAAAGCGCTTGCTATTAACCTTAACTTTTTAGATGAAAATTATCTTGATGTTGCAATACTTTACAACAAGCTAAGCCAAACCTATTTAACCCAAGGTGATTTAAAAAGGGCGGCTAAGTATGTCAAGAAAGCGCTTGCTATTAACCTTGACTTTTTGGAGCAAAATCATCCAGATATTGCGAAGCTTTATGATAACCTGAGTCAAGCCTATTTAAAACAAAGGAAATGGCAAAAGGCAGCTGAGCATGCCACAAAGGCGCTTATCGTTGAGCGTAAACTTAATGGAAATAATTCTAGCGAGGTCACATCTTATCGCAAAAGCCTTGAGTTGATTTGCCAAGAGCATAATGAGTTAAAGAAGGCGGCTAAGCGTGTTAAGGAATCACTTACAATTAAACTTAAGTGTTTTAATGGAAAGCATTTTGAGGTGGCAAAAGATTACCATGAATTAGGAAACCTCTACCGAGAACTAGGTAAGCCCAATAAAGCAACCAGGTATGTCGAGAAAGCTCTTGCTATTAACCCTAGCATTTTGGATGAAAATCATCGCTCTGTTGCAACGGACTGTCGCCTCCAAGGAATGATCTACCAAAGCTATGGCAAACTAGTGCAGGCGGCTGAGGGCACTGAGAAAACTCTTGCCATGCACCTTAAGTTTTTGGATGAAATTTATCGCAATTTAGAAAGAGATTACAACAGCTTGGGAATAATCTACCAACAACAGGGCAATTTAAATCTGGAAGCTGAGTATGTTGAGAAAGCTCTTGCCATGAGACGTAAAATTTCGGGTGTACATCCTACGACTGTAGCAATATATCATACCCGATTAAGCCAAATATATTTAAACCAAGAAAATTTAGAAAAGTCAGCCGAGTATGCCGAGAAAGCTCTCACCCTTGAGGTAAAGCTTTTAGGCGAATATCCTGACGTTGTAGGAATATGCTACAGTAATTTGAGACAATTTTATAAAGAACAGCGTAATACAGATATGGCGGCTAAATATGCTAAAAAAGCTCTTGCCATTAATCTTAAAGTTTTTGGTGAAAATCATCCCCAAGTGGCAACTGATTATAACAACCTAGGACAAATTTACCATGAGCAAGGAAATTTAGAAAAAGCGGCTAAGTATTATAAAATAACCCTGTCTATCGATCCTACAGTTTTGAACGAAAAACATCGTATCGTAGCAATAGATTATATCAAAAGGGGAACAATCTACTATAACCAAGGAAATTTGAACCAGGCAGCAAAATGTTTCAAAAAAGCTCTTGCCATTGATCTTAAATTTTTTGGTGAAAATCATCCAGCCTTGGCAGCTTGCTACAATACTCTGGGATTAATTTATCAAAAACAAGGTAATCTAAAGAACGCAGCTGAATGTATTGATAAAGCTCTTGCCATTGGCGTCAACTTCTTTGATGAAAATCGTCCCGCCGTAGCAAATTGTTACAATAACCTGGGATTAATTTACCAAGCACAAGGCAATCCGAAGAAGGCAGCTGAATGTACTGATAAAGCTCGTGCCATTAACCTTAAGCTTTCTAGTGAAAGTTCTTCTACTGAGGCAATAGAGGATTGCAATTTAAATACCTCTAATGAAAATACGGAAATCTAAAGCAGGAAAGCATGGGCACGTCTTAAGAGATAAAAAGCTAGCGAATTCATCATAAAGAAAATGTTTATTATAAAAACTAAAGCTCTGTCTAACATTTACACTGGTAGATATAAAAGGAAATGAATAAGAGAGCGGCGAAGGCTTCAACTTTAGCCGCTTAATTGAAGAGAAGCACGAGTGGAGTAGCAGCGAGCAGCTAGAACAGCAAGGATTGCCCAAATGCCAAAGCAGCTACTCGTCCGAAAAGGCACCCATTGGCAGCTAGCTCACGCGCACTAGGTCGATCGGATTGTCAAGAAATTTTTGACAAACCTTTCTGCTTACGAATCCTTGCTGTCACACTCAACCGTAATTTTTGCTGTCCATTTCGATACCAGATAAATGCTGATTAAGCTGACCGCAAAGGCAGGAATTTCGGCAGGAACGTTATGTCCTAATAGCTGCTTGCTATAAGCCTCCCAGGTGCCTGCAATTATTCCTCCAGTAAGTATGCCGGCTATAGCCCCATATTTATTGATCGATTGAGAATAAAGAGACATGAGCATTAAAGGACCAAAGGAGCATCCTAAGCCAGCCCAAGCATACCTTACCGCTTCTAAAACGGTTGTACTTTTGTTATACGCTAGAATTAATGAGGATAGAGCGGTAAAGACAAGACCTAGGCGTGAAATTAAAAGTAGCTTTTGGGGAGAAGCTTCTTTTCTAAAAATACCTTTGTAAAAATCCTCGCTGATGATGGAAGCACAGACTAAAAGTTGGGAATCCATGGTGGACATGTTGGCAGCAAGGATAGCACATAAGATAAAGCCGGTGACAAGGGGATGAAAGAGGAGGGGGACCATATCAATAAAGACCAGTTGAGGATCACGGAGCTGACCATCAAAAAAAGGTAGCCCTATAAGTCCTACGGCTGTTGCTCCTAGCAAGGTAAGAATTAACCAAGACATCCCTACATATTTGGATTTATGCATCTCTTCCACATTTCTAATCCCCATAAATTTGGTCACAATATGAGGTTGCCCAAAATAGCCTAATCCCCAGGTGGCCATAAATATAGCCTCGAGGATGGAAGAGAGGGAGAGATCCTTAAAGAAAAAGAGGGAGGCATTTTGGTTTTTAGCCGCTTCTATAATAGATTGCCATCCATGCGGTAAGTGCATAAAAGCATAAGCCGGAACAAAGATAATCATAGCCATCAGAAAAAGAGACTGAAACAAATCTGTCCATGCTACGGTAACAAATCCGCCTATCAAGGTATAAATGACGACGACAAGCATGGCAACAGATAAACCTACATAGTAGTTAATGCCAAAAACAGATTCAAAGAGAAGTCCCATGGCTATTAATCCCGCTGCTATATAGGAAGCGAGGAAAAAAAGAGCGATGGCAGCTGTTAAGAGTCTTATGGTCCCTGACTTATCATTGAAGCGGCGTTCGAAAAAGGTAGAGAGAGTATGAGCATTATATTTTTCGGTAGCTCTTCTTAAACGTGCAGCAATAAATTGCCAATTAACAAACATTCCCCCAATTAATCCCCATGCAATCCAGATCTTAGGTAAGCCACTACTAAAGACGGCAGCTGGAAAGGCCATAAAAAGCCAGGCGCTCATATCGCTGGCGTGGGCAGAAAGAGCTGTTAGCCAAAAGTTGAGTGAGCGATTGCCTATAATAAAATCGGCCGCGGATGTCTGCTTTTTATGGAAATATAGTCCCATGCAAAGTAGCATAAAAAAGTAGGCGAAAAAGGATATCACTAGAAAATAATGCATGTGTTCTACTGTAGGTTTTAAAATAATCGATTCAGTTTTTAATATGGGCAAAAAAGTAAACATTAAGCCTTTACCATAAAGAGGGCTTCTTTAAGATAAGGGAAGAAAAAAGGAGATTTTTAAAGGTAATTTTTCTTTTTGCCTATTTGAAAGGAGGGCATTATAAAAAAAGAAGTAGCATTAGTCAATAAGAGATGTAGCTTTTAAGAAGCACTTCTTAAAATGCTTGAAAAAAAACTGTTAAGTTGTTAGAGGCTTATTTTCTGGTATTTCTTCTTTATTTTAAAATGTTATCAAGGGGTGTGCTTTTTGAGCCTAGCACTAAAGCAGTGGGGGGAAGATTGGTAGAAAATAGAGTTATTTCATTTAAGTAAGCCGTGTAGTCTTCCATCGACTCACCCATTTTTGGTGCGCGCATGCTTATGAAAACGATACCCGCATTTTTAGAAAATTCTTCTACTAAGGGATAAAAGCAAGCTCTACTTTCATCGGAAACTAAAATTTCCACATCTAAAGGAAGTCTTTTGCTTACACCAATTTGCTTAAACTTTTCTATTTCTTGCTTACGAAGAGTTTCATTATCCACAATTCCTTTTAAGCAAATTCTTGTTTTTTTCCATAGAGGGCTTGTTTGCAACATATAGGAGAGGATCAACATGAGCTCAGAATTTTCTATATTCTTTTCATCCCACCAGATGTGAATATCTCCCGCTAATTTTCTATCTTGTAAAGGGAGTAAATCTTTCGACCTATTTTCATTTAAGATTACCACATTGAAATACTTTAGATAAGCTTCCTTCATGACTTGAGCAAATTCTTGCGCCTCGTTGTCGGCAACTCCTCCAAAGACAAGCGTATTAGGTTGAAGGGGGCCTAGGCCATAGCTTTTGATCATTTGTGTCATACCTGCCGTTATTTTAGGCGTATGCATGATATGGACAAGGGCTTGAATGTTTTGCTTTTGAAGATCTTCTGCAATCGTTCTTTTTAATTCTTGTTTTTCTTTTTCATTATCAAGCTCTTGAGGAACAAAAGAGGCCATTGTCAAAAAGCCTTTACTCTGGCTAATGGCTTGGGTGAACTCAAGTAAGTTGTTAGAATAGCCTTCTGTATTCTTTGAAAAAACAAGAAAATGAGGCCGCCAAGATTTAGCCACGCTTTTGCTGTAGGCCAATCGATAAATGGCAAAGCGTGAAAAGAATACAAGGATGCCATAGCGCATATCATCCCAGGCACCACTTAAAGCGCGGCGCTTGGCAATTAAATAAAATAAGATGATGAGCGCTACGGCCATAATAGCAGCTCCGGCATCAATCATTAACATCGTTAAGACACAGAGGAGCGCTCCCAGCATAGATATACTCCAGTGGATGCGAAAGCGGGGGCGCCAGCTGGGATTGGCCATTAAAGTTTCAAAGCCTGCGGAAAAGTTTAAAACGCCATAGCAGATCAGGCAGATCATGGCAAGAAGCGGAGCGAGTACGTTAACACTTCCAAAATAGACGCCACAAAAGGAAATGCAAAAAGTGGTTAAGGTGGCTATACGAGGTTGCTTATCTTTTCCAAAAGTGCGTGCAAATATTTGAGGAACTACTCCATCTTCTGCTAGTGCTTGTAGCATTCTTGGAGCCCCCAAAAGGCCTCCTAGAGCACTTGATATAGTCGCTCCCCATATGCCTAAAATAATTAGAGAAGGAATCCTTGCTATATTCTGCATGATCAAGGGATCAGCAGATAATAGCTCGAGGGATACATTTTTAACTAAAAAGACAGGAATAAGCATATAGATAACGTAAGCCACAAGCAAAGCACTTAAAGTACCTAAGGGCAGAGAACGTTCAGGCTTGCGTAGATCTCCCGATAAAGAAACTGTGGCTTCTACGCCTGTCATAGCTGGAAAAAAGATAGCAAAAATAGTCCAAAAGCCTAGGGATGTGGCAGGCTCAGGAGTAAAACTTTCGGGACTGGGAGAAATAAATTCACCACCTCCCATGAAGAGAGAGATTAAAGAAGCTATCAGGCTCACAAAAATGAAGACTTGGATTTTGAGTGCTCCACTTAATGAAAAATAGGCTAAAGCGGTAAGGACGATAAGCGTTGCTATGCTAATAGAGACTATCGACCATTGAGGGATTAAATCATGTAACGACTCTGCAAATCCAATCACACAAAAAGCAATCGATAGCGATTGCTTTACATAGAGAGGAAGTCCAATGGCAGCTCCTATCTCTATTCCTAGCGAACGAGAGAGTATATAATAAACACCACCTTTTCCTATTTCAATATTAGTGGCTATCGAGGTCATAGAAAGGGTGGTTACAAGAGCGATAAAGGCTGCTGACGTTACAATCATTAGAGTGGTAGACAGCCCTACTTGACCTACAATCCAACCGAGCCTTAAGAAAATAATGACCCCAAAAAGCATGAGTATACTAGGAACGAACACTCCAATAAAAGTACCAAAGCCTTTTTCTTTTTCTTCAACCTTTTCTCGGGAGAATAGAGTATCGCGAACAGTAGATAAGAAAGTCATTATTGTTCCATTTTAGTGGTGGATTCTTAAATAAATGTAAATTTGATTATCACTATCTAAGGCAGCGATCGCTGGACTTTTAATAGGTTTTTGAGATTACAGGTCGGCTCAGACTCTCTGATTAAATAGTAATGTTGATTTTATGTCAATTTGATATTTATTAATTTATTTAAATTTTTCTTTTTTTCACTAGAAAAGCCTTTGTAATTCCTCTTTAATTAAAGGTGTTGAGTTTTTCTGTTATTATTTTGTTAGTTAAATGATAGTTTAATTAATAATTTATTAATAATTGGGGGTTATAATTTAATTATAGAGAGAAGAGCTTGGTTTTTACTCAAGGGAATAAAAAGAATTTATATGAGCATGATTAGTCCATCATCGAGCTATTTCGCAGAAGTTCGAAGGGTATCTTTTGCCGAGCAAAAATTGGAGAAGGCCTCACGGCAAATTGGCAACCACAGAAAAAACAACATACTTGTTCATTCTGAATGGGTTAAAGCTGTTAAACATCCTAGTTGGGGGGTAAGAATCGCGCTTATAAAAAAAGTATCTACCCCTCACCAAGCTCCAAGTGAAAACTTTATTCAATCTATTAAAACTCACCTAGAAAGGGTTAAAAATAAGATTACTCAATCTACAAAGATAAAACAGAAAAACATCGCAAGGTTTTTTTACTCGCCCTCCGCCACTTTGCCAGCGCCAAAATTAAAGCCTATAGCTTCTGCTAAAAGCCCTTTAACAGCTATTAGGGAAGAGCTTGAGCAATTGGATAACCTTAAAAAAGAACTCTTAAGCTTAAATCTTGGTGGGCAAAATCTTAAATTGGTAGGAGAGGCTTCTAAAAAGATTGATAAGTTAAAGCTTTCGTATGCCCAATGTAAGCAATTTGAGTCGCAAGAAATTGATGCTAAGAACAGCAAAGCAAACAAAAAGCTAGAGGAGATTTATTTAAAAATTTTTCGACAACGTAATGAGCTTATCTTCTTAATGAAACCTTTAAAAATCTCCACTTGGGCCATAAAATATTTTGATGGAGAAATTAATGAATATAAAGAGGTAGGGCTAGGTAAAGCCAAACGTGTATGGATCGCCAATTCTTTAGATCCATCTCCCCACGCTTTTTTCACGCCTTTGGGAAGTGAAAGAGGTTTTTCGCTTAAAGGCTATTTTAAGAAAGCTGAGATAGCTGAAGAAGTTAAAATTGCCAAGAATATAAGTAATAGCCTTTTTAAGGCTACTCTACGCCCACTAGTGGTTCAAAGCTTTGCTTCGGGGGACGCTGCTAAAATTGTGGAAGGCGTACTAAAAAAATATACTAATTTGGCGGCATTTGCCGAGGCTTTATCCAATCCACCGGAGGTAAAAAAATTCTTTATAGAACAGATGAAAATGTCGCAGGAGCAAGCAACTATCTTGCTAGACAAATTATCAATTGAGCAATGGGGTAATGTAGGAGCTAATCTTGCGGTTGAAATGGAAGAAGTAGGGGATTCTAAACGTATTAACGGCGCTTATACGGTAAAAACCCTTAAAGCTACGCGGGATGTAGAAAAGGAAATTAGCAGAGCTAGAGATTCTTTGGATCAGATAATAGAAACGCCTACCCCTGAGCAGTTTCAGAATGACTTTAAAAACAGAGCTCTACTAGCTAAAGGATTTTTGAGAGGAGTAAAAGACCTACATGCGGCAGGTTACGTGCATGGCGATCTAAAGCCGGAGAATATTTTAGTCTATACTCAGTCCTACGAGGAGGGGGTAGTTAAAAAAGTAAAACTCTCCGATTTTGGTAAAACCCAAAAGATAAAAGATAACGAAGAAAAAATTCATACGGGTAATCAGCGTTTTGCTGCGGTAGAAGGAAAAATAAGCAAAAAAGCTGAGGTCTATAGCTCTGCCTTAGTTTTAATACGTATGCTTGAAGAAGGGCTTTTGCAAAGTGATTTAATGATCTATCCACCCACTACAAGAAAACCTCCCAATAATTCATCTTTAAATTTGCGAGGTATTGAAAAATTTCTTGTTGAAAATGCTGCCTGTCCTCAAGTCAAAGCGGTAGGTTTAAAAGCCAAAGTAAAGCTTTTAGGGCGCCTGCTTGTAAAGCCTTCAAAGAGTGTATCTGCTGCAGCCCAACATGAGGTTCATGGCTATATCGATGCTCTGATTGCAAAGATGAAAGAAAAAGAGCTGGCGGATGAGAAAAAGCTTACTGCTCTTGGAGATCTTCTGAAAAGTATGACCCTTACTAACACTCAAGATCGCCTTACAATGGAACAGGTTTTCACACGATATGAAAACCTTGAGATCTAAGTTTATCCCTGACCTCAAAAGGAGAGTAAAATGTCATCTATTAATGAAGGTAGTAAAATTGAGCTTTCAGATAAAATTAATGAGCTAGCCAGCTTAGAATCTATTTCTCTACCGCGCGGCGGAACCGAAATAGAATCTGCTCTTAAATTATTTGAACAGGCGGCTAAAACTAGTCAACCCGTTCCTCTAAATTTAAAAGCCCTAGTTACGATTTTAAGTAAAGAGATACTTAGCTATGGTAAACAAGCAAAAGATATAGGAGTAGTTACTGGAGGGAGTTCAGCATGGAATGCCTACCAACTTATTAAGCTTTTAATGGAAATTAAAAAAAACAACTATTTTGAAAATAAGCAACTGGTTAGTTTGGCACCTGCCAATGCAGCTAGCCAAGAATTGAAAGATGATATCGACGGCCAACTGTTGAAGGCCTACTTGAAAGCGGGGGTGCTTTTTCTTAGAATCTTAAAAGCAAGCACTCTTTTAATCTCTCACCCTTTAATAAAGAATGGTGCTCAAAGCGCTATGGACGCAGGAACCCATGTGCTTTCTATCTATAGTGAAGCAAATATTGAAAAACCTATATTACGTCGTAATCCTTCAATTTCAACATGGAAAGATACCGCGGATAAAACGCTAAAGATTTCTTTATCGTGTATTAGCTTGGTAGGCAGCTTATATGCAATTGCAGCTTCTTGTGAATGGGTAGAAGATCAGGATCCTACCTACGAGCTGGTTAAAAAAGCTTCACTAGTGAGCGTCGCTACCTCGATTGTCTATTCTGTATGCCAGCAAGTAGGATTGATGGCTAAAAGAGACTAATACCTTCGAATAATAAAATGGATAAATAAAAAGGAATGCCTAGTTCTATAAAAAAATTGCTTTTATAGATGCCTGCCCCCATTGTTAATTATCCTTAGAGAATAAAAAATTATTCCAACAATCCTTTGATATCATTTAAAAAAGAAAGGGTAGAAGGAAAATCAAGGGGTTTACCTTCAAAATCTAAAGAAGGACTAAGAGCCAAATAAGCAACAATAACCAAGGCACCTGCAGCGCCAACAAATTTAGCCACTTTCAGTGCGGTGCTTTTGCTTTCTGAATTTAAATTAATTAAAGAAAATTTTGAGTATTGTATCTGAGAGACTTGCTCTCTTTCAGGTATATCAAATTCTTGAATCTGGCTAATAAAACCCATAAGGGCTCCTTTCTTAGGTATGCTTTACAAGAAATAAATAAATTAACTTTATAACGTTTATATCCTAAATTAATTGCTAATTATTTGGCAATCAAGCATTACTACTTATTCTTTTGCCTCTAATGCTTTTTTTTCTCTTGATCTTCAAACAAAAAGTAAGCGACTAGGAATAAAACTTAGAAGGTAGATTTTTTCTTTATCCTTTATTTTTTATCCAGTATGATTTTCGTCTGTTCATCAATTATTCCCAGGATTATCCCTATGAAAAAAGCGAAATTAGTGATCATTGGATCAGGACCAGCAGGTTATACAGCAGCTATCTATGCAGCACGTGCTAATTTAGAACCTGTACTTTATGAGGGTTTTTTTTCTGGGCCTTCTGGGGGTCAGCTAATGACCACCACAGAGGTAGAAAATTTTCCTGGCTTTCCTGAGGGAATAACCGGGCCTGCGCTGATGGAGGCTTTCCGTAAGCAAGCCTTACGTTTTGGTACACATATTTTAAGGGACGACGTGGAATCTGTGGATTTTAGTAAGGCACCTTTAATTATCAATGGAAAGGAGCATGCTTACTATGCAGATGCGGTTATCTTAGCTACAGGAGCAACAGCTAATCGTTTAGACATTCCAGGGACAAGAGACGGAGAGTTTTGGCAAAAAGGGGTGACAGCCTGCGCTGTCTGTGATGGAGCTATGCCCATCTTTCGAGATAAAAAGCTTTATGTGATTGGAGGGGGGGACTCCGCTGTCGAAGAAGCGACTTTCTTAACAAAGTTTGCAAGTAAAGTTTACCTCGTTCACCGACGTGATAAACTTAGAGCCTCCAAGATTATGCAAGAACGAGCTTTAAATCATCCAAAAATTGAAATCCTATGGGATAGTGAAATTGTAGAGGTCACCGGAGAAAATGTAGTGCAAAATGTCACGCTCAAAAATCTAAAAACTCTTGAGCTTACGACTCAGGAAGCAGGCGGAGTTTTTTTTGCTGTAGGTCACACACCTAATACAAAATTTTTGCAAGGACAAATTGAATTGCATGGCAATGGATATATTGCAGTTAAACCTGGAACTACCCAAACAAGTCATGAGCTTGTTTTTGCAGCAGGCGATGCGCAAGATCACGTTTACAGGCAAGCCATTACAGCTGCCGGGACCGGCTGCATGGCAGCTATCGAAGCTGAGCGTGAACTTTCTGCGAGGGGCTTGGGCGCTTAATGAAAAATTGCCTCGCTTATTTATTGTTAGTCTTGCCTAGTCTGCTCCCAGGAGTTGAGTTTAAGCCCTGGTATCCCAATCCTTTACAAGTCCATGGAGAGCTTGCCTATCATTTTCAATCCTACGCTTCTGTAGATGCTCTTAAAGGAAGCGGACATTATTCTTCTAAGGATCAATTGATTAACGCTAGCCTACTAGTGGCCTATGATCCTTATTGCCTTCAGCTAGAAACTGCGTTTGCTGATACAAAAAAACGTTCTTTTAACTGCACTCATATCGCATTAGCTGCCCGTTATCTTTTCCTGGATGATAACCTTGGTGATCCTGTTAGCCTATCCATGGGATTGAGCGTTAGGAGAGCTTGGAAAAAAGCAGTAAATGATATGAGCCTCTTTTACCATGGAAGAAATGAGGCTTTTTTACATGCTGCTATAGGTAAGCAAAATATTGAAGGTTTTGCTTGGTATTCTAGATGGTGGGGGACTTTAGGAATAGGAACTGCCGATGGCTGGACGCCTTGGGTGGTAGCCAATGCCGCCTACGAATGGAATCGATCTTATCTTCATCGAGTATGCGTGTATATTAATAGCTTATGGGGTTTAGGCAAGCAGAAATTAGCAGTCGAGAGCTTTGGTGGGTATGGCCGTATCGATCATCGTTCCATTGATCTAGGTATACGCTATTGTTATGAATTTGCTTACAATGGCTTGTTGAGCATTGACTATGCACGTCGAGTATATGCACAAAATTTTCCTAGAGATGTTAATTTGTTGACAGTTTCATATATTTATCCTTTTGGGCCTAGAGGGACCGTCTATGTTTTAAAAGCTTATTCGTTGCTTACAGATAAAGCTCTTTCTTTCTAAGCTTTTAGCTTGCTAACCTGAGTTCCCTAGTTGTGCTTTATGTCAACTTTTTTCTTTTTTATGGAGAATCAAAACTTTTAGCAGAATAAGCCCTCTCTGCTTCGGATGCTAGTGGAAAATTATCTATATTCTCAATATCAACTCAGCATATCGATTTATGACTTTAGTACATTAGGTGATAAGGGAACAGACTTTTTCAGCTAAAGGCAAAAACGCTCCCTTATTTCATCTGGAATGCTTTGCAGCGGATTCTCATTCACCTGAAGCTTCTTTAAAGCAGTTAGCTCCTTCATTTCTATAGGAAGAGAGGTGATTTGGTTGTTATTCAAGTCAAGATCTTGTAGTTTTGATAATTGCCCTATCTCTGCAGGAAGGGCGGTAAGCTGGTTGTTGTTTAAGCCAAGCTTTTGCAAATGCAATAGCTGCCCTATCTCTGCCGGAAGGGCGGTGAGCTGGTTGCGGTCTAATTCAAGCAATTGCAGCTGCGATAGCAGCCATATCTCCACAGGAAGGAAGGTAAGTTGGTTGTTGCTTAAGCCAAACAATTGTAGCTGATATAGCTGTCCTATCTCAGCCGGAAGTAAGATAAGTTTGTTGTTGTTTAAGTTAAGCTCTTTCAACTGAAATAGCTGCCCTATCTCGGTAGGAAGAGTGGTGAGCTGGTTGTTACTTAAGTAAAGCTCTTGTAGTTGCAATAGCTGCCCTATCTCGGTAGGAAGAGTGGCGAGCCGGTTGTTACTTAAGTAAAGCTCTTGTAGTTGCAATAGCTGCCATATCTCTACCGGAAGAGAGGTAAGCTGGTTGCTGTCTAAGTAAAGTTTACTGAGCTGGGATAAACGCCCTATCTCTGCAGGAAGAGTATTA
>NZ_JAEMUE010000002.1:0-17476 GCF_018342435.1 Neochlamydia sp. AcF65 | reverse complement strand
GCCAATTTTAATGAGCGACAGGGCTTCAAGCTTCGCGGCTTTTAAATTGAGTTTCCTTTATTTTTATCACAAATGTCAGATTAAGTCCTATCTATTACATTTAAATCGCTTAAGGAGGCCAATCATGTTTTCATTGGCAACTCTTTCTCTGGATAAACTTTGGGTTGTTCTTTTATTCTCTTGAGTTAAAGGCTTCTTCTTACTTTTTTTCTTAGGCATTTGGGTTTGGGCATGCAGCTTTGTTAATCCTTGATACCCTGAATCGGTTAACACTCTTATTTGTGGATTGATTTTAACTTGGGATTCTTTGAATAGCCTAAAATCATGCTTTTTGCCATTGCCATGTAAGGTATATATTACTTTTTTACTCTTCTTATCGACTACTACTTAAGTCTTTAGGGTATGTTTTTTCTTTTTCCCTAAATAATAGCGCTTTTGTTTTTTTTAGGGCGCTCAATAGGCGTTTCTGTAGCATCAACCAAAATAACCTCATATTCTGTATCGCTTTTCAAAAGCTCTTTACGCCCCGGTAAAGCAAAATTTGGATGCTTGATTAACGTATCTTCAATCCATTTCACCGCTTTATAAGCTGAGCTTTCACTAATTCCATAGCTTTGGCTAATATGGAAATAGGTCCTATATTCGCGCATATATTCCAAGGCCATTAACAGCATATCTTCTAAACATAGTTTATATTTACGCCCGCCTTTAATCTTCTTGGCCGTATCGGCTTCCTGTAAAATTTGCACCATCTTATCAAAAGTACTACGCTTTACCCCTGTCAATCTGCGAAACCGTTCATCATCTAATTTCTCTATCTTATCAAATTTCATGGTGCCTCCTTTAAATGTTGAGTCACCATTTTACTAAAATTTACATTTTATTCCAGTTTCGAAAGAGGTCTAATAAAAGAACACCTATAGGAAAGTATTGTTTTGGCATGACGCCTTTACAAACATTCTTAGATGCCAAGCGTCTTGCACACGAAAAGATATTAAGATAAGTTACACCTGACAGAAATAGTATCTGCCAGGTAACTCCTGCTTGTCAGAGCAGGTAGTATCTATGGCATATTATGTGATTTAGCTAAACAACACTGTGATTGGCTTACCATCTTGCTGATTTAGGATAGCTACCCTTAATGCTAATTCATTTCGCAGAACCTCAGCTTTCTCCAAATTATTATCCTGAATGGAGTTGAAGATAGCGATCCCAAGTTGCAAGATATATTGCTTAATACTAGCACGCACAATCTCCTGATTGTCTTGTAATCCCACATGAGCGAAAGAAAAAGCCCAGTAATCTTCTTGCACAGCGGCTAATACAATCTCTCTATCATTCTTAAGCTCTTCGCTGGCATACTGAAGTGCTGCGCCTCTTTGCTTAACGGCAGCAAGCACGACTTCTTTATCTTTCTTTAATTCCTGGCTTGCAAACTGAAGTACCCAGCCATTCTGCTTAACAGCAGCAAGCACAATCTCTTTATCATTCTTAAGTGTTTCCTGCTCTAACTCCAATACTCTGCCATCTTGCTGGACAGCAGCAAGCACGATTTCTTTGTCTTGTTTTAATTCCTGGCTTGCGTACTTAAGTGCCAAGCCATCTTGCTGGACAGCAGCAAGCACCACTTCTTTATCTTGTTTTAATTCGTGGCCTGCGTACTTAAGTGCCCAGCCATTTTGCTGAACAGCAGCAAGCACAATCTCCTTATCATTCTTAAGTACTTCCTGCGTCAACTCCAGTACTCTGCCATCTCGCTGAACGGCAGCAAGTACCAGTTCTTTATCTTCTTTTAATTCCTGGCTGGCGTAGTAAAAGGCTAAGCCATTTTGCTTAACTGCAGCCAGTACAAATTCTTTGTTTCTCCTTAGCTCTTCGCTGGCATGCCCGAATGCCAAGCCATCTTGCTGAACGGCAGCAAGCACCACTTCTTTATCCTCTTTTAACTCCTTACTTGCATACTTAATTGACCTGCCATCTTGATGAACAGCAGCAAGCACCACTTCTTTATCTTCTTTTAACTCCTGGCTTGCGTACCCAAGTGCCAAGCCATCTTGCTGAACAGCAGCAAGCACGATTTCTTTATCTTGTTTTAATTCCTGGCCTACGTAATTAAGTGCCCAGCCATTTTGCTGAACAGCAGCAAGCACAATCTCCTTATCATTCTTAAGTACTTCCTGCGTCAACTCCAATACCATACCATCTTGCTTAACAACAGCCAACATAAATTCTTTATCTTCTTTTAGCTCCTCGCTTGCGTGATAAAAGGCTAAGCCATTTTGCTTGACAGCGGCAAGCACAATCTCCCTATCATTTTTAAGAGCTCCCTGCACCAACTCCAATACCCTGCCATCTTGCTGAACGGCAGCAAGCACCACTTCTTTATCCTCTTTTAACTTCTCGCTTGCATACTCAAGTGCGAAGCCGTTCCGCTTAACAGCAGTAAGCACGATCTTCTTATCATTTTTAAATGCCTGGCTGGCGTGCCCAAGTGCCCAACCATGTTGCTGAATGGCTGCAAGCACCACTTCTTTATCCTCTTTTAACTCCTCACTTGCATACTCAAGTGACTTGCCAGTTCGCTTAACGGCAGCAAGCACCACTTCTTTATCTTCTTTTAGATCCTCGCTTGCATACTCAAGTGCCAAGCCATCTTGCTGGACGGCAGCGAACACCATTTCTTTATCCTCTCTTAACTCCTCACTTGCATACTCAAGTAACCTACCATTTTGCTGAACTGCAGCAAGCATTACTTCTTTATCTTCTTTTAACTCCTCGCTTGCATGCTCAAGTGCCATGCTATCTTGCTTAACGGCAGCAAGTACCACTTCTTTATCTTCTTTTAACTCCTCGCTTGCAAAATGAAGAGCCCTACCATTTTGCTTAACGGCAGCAAGCACCACTTCTTTATCTTCTTTTAACTCCTCGCTTGCAAAATGAAGTGCCCTACCATTTTGCTTAACGGCAGCAAGCACCACTTCTTTATCTTCTTTTAACTTTTGGCTTGCGTATACAAGTGCCCTACCACGTTGCTGAACGACAGCAAGCATAAAACTTTTATCGTTTCCAAGTCCTTTATGCGCATACTCAAAGATTAGGCTACCTTGGATTAGGCTACCTTGGATTAGGTTATCTTGCTTAATAATGGCAGCAAGCACCACTTCTTTATCCTTTTTTAACTCCTCGCTTGCATGCTCAAGTGCCAGTCCATCTTGTTGAACGGCAGCAAGCACCACTTCTTTATCTTTCTTTAATAGATGGCTTGCGTGCTTAAGTGCCAAGCCATTTTGCTGAACGGCAGCAAGCACCACTTCCTTATCTTTTTTTAACTCCTCGCTTGCGTACGCTAGTGCCAAGCCGTTTCGCCTAACAGCAGTAAGCACCACTTCTTTATCTTCTTTTAGCCCCTCGCTTGCATACTCAAGTGCTAAGCCATCTTGCTGGACGGCAGCAAGCACAACTTCTTTATCTTCTTCTAACTCCTCGCTTGCAAACCGGAGTGCCAAGCCATCTTGCTGGACGGCAGTAAGCACCACATCTTTATCTTCTTTTAACTTCTGGCTTGCGTACTCAAGTGCCAAGCCATTTTGCTGAACGGCAGTAAGTACCACTTCTTTATCTTCTTTTAACTCCTCGCTTGCGTACGCTAGTGCACAGCCATTTTGCTGAACGACAGCAAGCACAAACTTTTTATCATTTTTAAGACCTTCATGCGCATGCTCAAAGATTAGGCTATCTTGGGCTAGGTTATTTTGCTTAATAATGGCAGCAAGCATCACTTCTTTATCTTTTTTTAACTCCTCGCTTGCGTACGCTAGTGCCAAGCCGTTTCGCCTAACAGCAGTAAGCACCACTTCTTTATCTTCTTTTAACTTCTGGCTTGCGTACTCAAGTGCCAAGCCATCTTTCTTAACGGCAGCAAGCACCACATCTTTATCTTCTTTTAATTCCTCGCTTGCGTAACGAAGTAGCCGGCTATTTTGCTTAACAGCAGTAAGCACCACTTCTTTATCTTTTTTTAGTTTCTGGCTTATGTACTCAAGCGATCGGCTATCTTGCTTAATGGCAGCAAGCACCACTTCTTTATCTTCTTTTAACTTCTGGCTTGCGTACTCAAGTGCCAAGCCATCTTTCTTAACGGCAGCAAGCACCACATCTTTATCTTCTTTTAATTCCTCGCTTGCGTAACGAAGTAGCCGGCTATTTTGCTTAACAGCAGTAAGCACCACTTCTTTATCTTTTTTTAGTTTCTGGCTTATGTACTCAAGCGATCGGCTATCTTGCTTAATGGCAGCAAGCACCACTTCTTTATCTTCTTTTAACTTCTGGCTTGCGTACTCAAGTGCCAAGCCATCTTTCTTAACGGCAGCAAGCACCACATCTTTATCTTCTTTTAACTCCTCGCTTGCGAACTGAAGTGCCCAATAATTTTGCTTAACGGCAACAAGTACAATCTCTTTATCATTTTTAAAAGCTTCCTCCGTATACTGCAATACCCTGCCATTTTGCTTAAGGGCAGCAAACACTACCTCTTTATCTTCTTTTAATGCCTGGCTAGCGTAGTCAAGTGCCCAGCCATTTTGCTTAAGGGCAACAAGCACTGCATCTTTATCTTCTTTTAAATCCTGGCTTGCGTACTCAAGTGACCTACCATTTTGCTTAAGGGCAACAAGCACTACTTCTTTATCTTCTTTTAACCCCTGGCTAGCGTATTCAAGTGACCTACCATTTTGCTTAAGGGCAACAAGCACTACTTCTTTATCTTCTTTTAACTCCTGGCTTGCGTATTCAAGTGACATACCATTTTGCTTAACGGCAGCAAGCACTACTTCTTTATCTTCTTTTAACTCCTGGCTTGCGTACTCAAGTGACATACCATTTTGCTTAACGGCAGCAAGCACCACTTTTTTATCTTTTTTTAGACCTTCGCTTGCGTACTCAAGTGACATACCATTTTGCTTAACGGCAGCAAGCACTACTTTTTTATCTTTTTGTAGGTATATGCTTGTGTACTTAAGTGCCAAGCCATCTTGTCTAACGGCAGCAAGCCGATTTCTCTTTTCCTTATTTAATTGTGGGTCTGAGGGCCACCCCCCCAAATACCACGATTCCTTTTGAACAGCAACAGCTTCCTTATTTTTCTCTTTTTCTAGGTTAAGCTTCGCAGGCTCAGGGGTCCAACCGTTTTGCTGGACAGCGGTAAGCATAGCGGCTGTATTACTGGAAGGAAAGCTAAGTTGTGGAGATCCAGGATGTGCCGGCGGCGGGGAGTTAGGGTAGCATTTTTGATGGGTAAAGTCCCAAATACCTACAACTATATTTCCTAGAATAGGGATTAGCAAGATGATACACCGTTTAAAGCTTTTCTGGCTAAGATGTCGATAATAGGAACTTTTGTTTATATTTTCTTTTTGTTTAGAGCTTAAAATGACCTGTTTTTGAAAAATATCAAATAGGTTAGTTACTGTACTGACGATGGGTATGTAATCAGCCACCTTATCTATATAACTGCAAGCTTGAGATAACTTATTTATTTCCACTGAATATTCCTCAATAACGAGCTTAAATTATAAGTAACTGAACACACTTATATTATTAAAATTAAAAGAAAGCAACAAGGTAATTAAATACAGCCTATTAGATAAAGTAGCTGCCCCTTCCTTAAAACAATCATTTTTACATAAGCAGGCAGATTTCTTTTTTATTTTTACTCTGTTTCTTTAGCTTATTTAATTCTCTTTCCTTACTTGCTTTTATCGTGATTATCCTCAAATTTATATGTTTCAACATTTTTTGTGCATCCTCTTTTTCCTCTATTGCATGCAATTGCTGGTAAATAGTTAAAGCTTCTTCCATATGTTTCTTGGCTAAATCGTATTTCTTCAGATCAACGAATAAAATGCTTAAATTAAATAAAGAATTAGCTACACCTTCGTGACTTTGGGTAGGATGCAGAGCACGTTGTATTTCTAATTCTTCTTGAAAGTGCTGTTTAGCTTGTTCAAATTGCCTTAAATCTTTTAAAGCTCCTCCCACTGCTCTTAAAGAAGCGGCTACATCAGGATGGGGCTTCAAGTTATAAAGGCTACGTCTTATTTTTAAAGATTCTCTATAATGTTGCTCAGCAGCTTCAACCTCTTTCAAATCTTCTAATATTATTCCTAAATTGTAACACGCATTAGCAAGCTCAAATGATGGCAAAATAGCGCAGTTTAAACGATAAATTTGCAAAGCTTTTTCAAAATAGGGTTTTGCTGCTTCGCGTTCTTTCAATGAGCGCATAACAGCACCCATATTAGTTAAGACAGCAGCTAAAGCGTTGCTAGGCTGATCGCCGTCGATAGCATATTGCATCTCTAGCGCTTCTTTAATACAGGCTTTAGCTTGATTTCCTTGTTGTAGGCTAATTAAGACTGTTCCTAAAGAAGCTAATGCAGAAGCTAACTTTGGACACGCTTTGTTCCCATGCAAATGACGTCTTATCTTTAGATTTTCTTCCAGGTAAGGAAGAGCAAGAGTAAATTTTCCTTGTTTTATTAAAACATCTCCTAGGTTAAATAAGAGGAGAGCAATAGAAGGATGATTTTCATCTTTATAGAAACTGCGTTGCATTTCTAAAGCTTTTCTAAAATTCTCCTCTGCTTCGTTTACTTCTCCTATTTCTGCCAGCAAGAGACCTAAATTGTTTAAAGAATCTGCTTGAGAAGGATGAGGACGCTTGCCATATAAAGCTTCTTGTATCTCCATTCCTTTTCGAAATGCCTGCTTCGCTTCTTCAAATTGCTGAAGTGTAGATAAAACGGTTCCTAAATTGTTTAAAGAGATAGCCACATTGGGATGAGGCTGTGTACCATAAAGTTCATCGTAAATTTGTAAGGCTTGATTATAATGTTGCTTAGCTTGCTCTAGCTGCCCCATCTCTTGCAATACTACTCCTAAGTTATGTAAGGAAGCACCTACCTCAAAATTAGAATTATCGCCCCCAAGGACAAGATGCATCTGTTGAGATTGCTCATAATAGTTCTTAGCTTTCTTAAGGGATCCTAGAGCTTGTAACGTAATCCCTAAATTGTTTAGGGAAATAGCCACATGCGGATGAGATTGAGTACCATACAAGTCGCGGAGCATGTGTAAAGTTTGCTTATAATGTTCCTTAGCCTCCTTAAGTCGTCCTAGCCAGCGTAATACTTGCCCTAAACTATGTAGAGAACAAGCTATATCCGGATGAGACTTACCCTCATATTCAGCTTGAAAGCAATGCAGAGCTTTTTGGTGGGCGGCTAAAGCTCCTTGATAATCTACGATTATCCTTTTAGCATGTCCTATTTGACTCCATAGCTGGCCTTGAGCTCCTTGAGTGAGTACTTCGGCAAAATGTTGAAGCATATACTCAGCGTGGTCTAACCAGTTAAGAGCCAACTCCCATATTTCCGGCGTGCCTATTTCTATCTCATTACCTTTTTCTAAAAGAAGCTGGTAAGCTTGATGGACAAAATTCGTCTCTTCTCCTTTTACTTCTGCCTCTTCATTCTGAAAGAAGGCCGCCGAACGTATGGCCTCTTGCACTAGACGGTGCAGACTAAGCAGCTTAGAAGTAGCATCAAAACGAATTAAAGCATAATTTTCTAAGACTTTAAGCAATGCTCGAGCAGCTCTATGCTCTTGCCGTCCACTTATTTCGGCTTCCTTTTGAAGCCATGTCTGCATCCAATTAAGAGGAATACCTTCAGGATTTAAGTAACTACACACCTGGAGCCATTTCAAAGCGAAAGGATCCTGAGTATTTAGCTTTTGAAAAGTCAAACGCCATACTTTTTCTATAAAAAAAGGATAGCGTATATAGCCTTCTTGGTCTTCTTGATTTAATTCTCGCAGATAGTCTTGTAGGCGCATTTGCTCTTCTACAATGTAAGCGGCGGCTTTACTTAGAGCTAAAGGATAGCCAAGTAGCCGATCAATTAAGAGTTGCAATTGATCTTCTTCTTCTTCTATTTGTCCTTTTAGAAACTTTATAGCTTCATATTGGGTAAAGGGCAAAACCTCTAGACATCCTTTATGAGAAGGAGCTATATCTTTTCTTCTAGCTGTCATTAAAACAAAGCCTCCCCGCTGCGGAAGGGAAAATTTCTCTTTTACGTTATCAAAGATTAGCAGCCAAGGCTTTTCAAAAAAATGATTTTCTAACCAAAAGAAAAGACTTTCTTCCATCTCCAGTATGGTAGCTTTTGCATCTATATCTATCTTTAGTACAATAGCTAGCGATCGATAGGCATGAGCACGGCTGTCTGCCGTTTCGCTATTTATCCACCAAACAAGAGAATAAAGGTCTTTATGCTCATTAGCAAAGTAGCAGGCTAGCTCACTCTTACCCATGCCAGCAAGCCCATATAGTGCTCGCCATATGGTAGGTGCATGCACTTCTCTTTCTGCTACAGGCAACAAAGCGTCTTTAAGCTTATCTATCAAATCTAGGCGTCCAGCAAATCCTTCCAAGGCAGTTTTTAAATAGACTAAGCACCTGGTTTTTAAAACATTTCTTTGCAATTGCGCTAATTTAATTTTTTTTCTTTCTAATTCAATCTCATCTTGCGCAACTTCTAAGGCTATTTTTTTTACTTGCAATTTTTGGATTTCATCCTGATGCTTTAAATCGCTTTCATTTTTTCTTTTATAGTGCTCTAAATTAGCTTCATTTTTTCTTGTTTCGTGCTCAAGTTCTGCCGCTATTTTTTCTACTTGCAATTTTTGAGTTTCAGCCTGATGTTTTAAATCGTTTTCGCCTTTTCTAATTTTTTGCGCTAGCGGTGCATGAGCGGCAATCAAATCTCTGCCTTGCATAGCTGTTTCATAATGGCGATTACCTATTTGTTGAGATAAATATACATTCCACCCTACGCTATCTGCTGCCACTTGTTGTAAGCTAGAAAGCCGGGGATGGCCTCTTATTACACTAGCCGCTACTTCATTTACTTCTTCAATTATATCCATGCCTGCACGATTCAAGTGCAAGCTGTCTGTGATAAAAGGGGTTATCAATTGCTCAGATAGGGGATGTAAAATCTGTGACTCTAAGCTAAGGGTCGGGAAAGAGATTGAATTAACTGGTGAGCTTTCTAAAGAAGAAAAGCCTGAGGAGGGATTAATAGAAAAAGAGGTTTTTTTATCTACAGACTCAATAGGTTGCATTGCATATTCTCCTTAAAAAGAGAGATCAAATTATTACATTTAATCTCTCTTCCTTATTTGATTTTAAAATTTTTTTATAAATCTTAAGTTTCTAAGGTTTTTATTATCCTAAAAGAGGCTATTTACCACCTCTTTCTTTAAGTAAAGAATTTACATTAAAAGACACTTTGGCTTAGCAATACTAGCTACAGCGTTGAGTGTAGTAGTAGTCACTGTAGCTGCTGTCTCAGTTAATCGGCATCTTGTATCAGCGTCAATACGTTTGCCCTCTATTTCTACGTGTTTTTCAGCAAGATACTTCTCTACTTCCATCTTGTTTTTTTCTTTAAGTTCTTCTATTTCTTTTTCATTTTCTGCTTTTTTACCTTCTAGCTCTACCCGCTCTTTCTCTAAGCTTAATTTTACTAAATCGACCTCATGGGATTGAGCTAATTCTCTTTCTTCTATGGAAAATTTTATTTCTTTTTCATTTTGCTCGGAGACGAAATTAGCGCCTTGCATTAGCTGGTCAAAAAGTTGAGATTCTTCTTTAAGCTTTTGATTATGCAAAGCCGTCATAATTTGCAATTCATGGTTTTCATGGTGAGCTAAAACTTCTAAGCGTGACTTAAGTAAATCAAGTTCTTGCTTTCTAGCATAGAAAACTAAATCAATGCACTCTTGATAATCTTTAAATCGGCCATCCGTATTGATTCTTTGTAGATCCATAAATTGTTTAGCAGTTTCATAGTAGCGGTGTCCTACTTGAGTAGCCAAATGTATTGTAAATTCTACGGATCGATTACGTTCATCATAATCCATTCGTAGTGCTTCACCTGTCCTTATGCTTGCTATAGTGGCATCTTTCAACGCTTTGGCGATTTCAAAAGCTAAAGAACTACAAAGCTTATTCATCTTCATCGATTCATCATAAAATGAAGTTACACTTTCATCTATTTGTTTGCGTAAGGCTATTGTTTGGGTTGTTTGTTCAGATAAAACAATTTTTATCTTTTCTAGCATTTCCCTATCTTCTTTAATACTTAGTGCTCCTTTTTTAAAGGATTGATTAACTAATTTTTGACTATCTCTAGAAGGAGCCTGAATGACTGTTTCTTGAAATACAGGTGTAAGGCGCGAAGGGTCTAAAGCAGGAAGTATACTTTGAGAATTCGATTGTCCATAAACCACTGGGCTAAGAGATGTAGAGGAGGACGCATAAGAGGTAGGACGAAAGCTTGTGGGTTGAAAAGAACGAGACTGAAAAGAAGACGAAGAACTCCAGGTACGAGCATTCCAACTGCTGGCAGATTGTTGAGGCCCTGAGCTAGATGATATCGAACTGCTAGTTGCGCCCGATTGTTCATTATTAGTAGGTTGCATAATATTCTCCTTTAAAAACAGATGTTATTTAATGTTAAAAACGTATAAATTAGCTACACAAGACAAAATCCAATTTTTCCTCAAGTAATACTACTTAATATTTCTTAAATATGTAGATCTGCTCAAAGTTTCTGATACAGTTAATAAATTTTTAAGGCCTCCGCTAGGTCAGAGGGCTGATTTCTATAAAAAGTGTAAAGCATTTCTACAGTATCCTCATAACATTGTTTGGCTTCCTGCAATAGATTGCTTGCTCTATCTAGGCGCATGTATTTCTCTTTCTGCTGCAGGCAGCAAAGCTTTTTCAACCTTTCTTAGTAAATCTCGTCCCTCGAAATCCTTCAAGAGGAGCTTTTAGGTAGATAAAACGAGTGCTTTTCAAAGTTTGCTCCCGCGGCTTGGTCAGTTTAATTTTTTTGTTCCTAGGGCAGCTTTCTTTTCGTAAACTTCAATTTTTCTTTTTTTGCAATTTTTTGATTGCAACGTAATGTCTTAAATCGCTTTCTTTTTTTCTAATTTCTTATGCAAACTCGCTCTAGGCGGTAAACCAATGTGCCCGCCTTGCAAAGCCTGTTTCATAATGGCGATCACCTATGTGTTGAGATAAATGTATATTCCGCTCTAAGCTTTCTACTGCCACTTGTTGTAAGCTAAGAAGCTGTGAGTGACCTCCTATCACGCTAGTCGCTAATTCATTCACTTCTCCAATTATACCCATGCCTGTACAATTCAAGTGCAGGCTATCTGTATTAAAAGGTGGTACCAATTGCTCAGATAATGGATGCAAACTCGGTAACCCTAAGCTAAGGGTAGGAAAAGAGATTGAATTAACAGGTGAGTTTTTTGAAGAAAAGGGAAGAGTATGATTAATAGAAAGAGAAGGATTTTTTTTCATACAATCAGCAAGTTGCATTTATATTCTTCTCAAAAAAGCTTGTTTAAAAAAAATGCTTTTTTATATTTAAATTTAGTTTTATGGCAAAAAAGGAATTAAAAGAAAGGATAATTTTAAATAAGTCTCAAAAAAGGGACTGTCAAAAAGCTAGGTGAATAGCGGCGTTGTTACGTAAAAAAATAAAAAGCGTATGCGGCCAAGATTGCTCTTTAACGCTTAAGAGCTATAAAATTTAGTTTGTTAAAGCAAAACTATAGGCAAGCTAGGGGAAAAAAGCTTAACTACCACATAGGTAATTGGTTCGACAATAACAAAGCTTTAGTACAAAGAGGAAGCATATCTTTATGGTTTTCAGATGAAGCCATTAAAGGATGAAGGGAAAATAAAAGTACAGGGAAGAAGGGGCGCCCAAGAATTTACTCTGCTAGCGCTATCCTATGCGTGTTGATGATTAGAGCTGTTTATCATTTGCCCCTCCTAGGCTATTCTAAGGATTTCCCTTGTCGTTGATTGCTCTACTGGCCTTCAAGGCTACCTATTCCTTGTTATACCCGCATCTGCAGGCGTGCTAAAGAGCTTGGACAGGAGCTTAAAAAATTAAGCCTTAAAGCGTCCAACACACATAGCCTTTGAGTCCTCTGGAAGGAAGGTTTATGGCAAAGGAGAGTGGAAAGCACGCCCACCTAGCAAAGCGAAGGACTTGGAGAAAGATTCACTTAAGCATTTGCCAAGAGTCGCATAAGATTACTTTTAAGTGAGTGGGCAAGGAGTAATAAAGCCGATGATTTAGTGGCCAACCAGAAGTGCACCAAGCTGCCAAAGAACGCAAAAAACGCTTATGGAGATGGTGCTTACGCGATAGGCCAGCTTTCTGTCGATCATCTTATGTTGAGGGTATAGATCCTTTAGTACCTCCAAGAAGAGAAGGAAGACTAAAGCCAAGAGACGGACAAGTCCGCGGTGAAGAAGAGAAATGGTCCTCTAAGAGTCTTAAAGGCTTTGGAGGAGATTTTCGTTTTAGGAAGCTAGCCTATCAGCGAGCAGAATTACATGTTAAATCTTTAGCTATAAACAAGAGTACAAAACGTAGAATGCCCAAAGGGCAGTGAGTACTAACTTAGATGATAAGCTAGTATAAGGCTGTGTCTTAAACAGGCGAACTATTAGATTATTTACGCAACGAGGCCTCTCTTCAACGAAATTTCTTAATCTTTTGGCTTTTTAAGCTAGCATTAAAAAAATTCACAATTTCCCTATTTAAAATAGGGAACACTAAGGGATTTTTTTAGATTAAATCTAGATCGGACTAAATATCTGCTACAGCTATAAAAGGCTTTTAAACTGTCAGAGCAAATAGGCTAATATCATCATGATAACGCGGGCTAGCTGCGTCAAAAGTATGGTATTTAATATATTTGGATTGGTTAGCTGATTGTATGTCCTCTTCACGACGCATACTTGTATCGGGTACTCTCTCTGTGAATTCTTTACCCTTATCAATAATTTTATCTTTAAAGTTTTCTAATAGATTAGATGGCATGCTGCTTGAAATAATTTCCATGCATTCTTCTAAAGTTAAATATTCACCAATTCCATCGGAAAAGCCAATAATGGTATCCCCCGGACTAATGGGGGTAGCGTGCACATTAATTGCGCCACTTCCTAAGCCAAAATCAGGCCTAGAGGTAGCTAAAGAGGTATCAAAAGTTCCATTTGCTTTTTTAATGACAATCATCGTGTCTGCTAGCTCTATACTGAGTAAATAGTAACTTGAGCCAATTTTAATAGTTTGAGCAAAACTAATAGCGGGATGGTAGGAGGGATCTTCAAAAGTACTGGAATTTTTATGTATAGACCGAGAATCCGAAGTTAAGGTCCGCGCCAATTGCCCAAGTTGATCTGTTAAGAATTGCTGTGCCGATTCAATTGTTTTGAACGTACATGGCTCTAAAGCTTGCTCATAAGACTGAGTAAAATTTTGCAATAACTCTTGTAATACAGGTTGCATATACGGATTATTATGCCCTGCGCCATCTACCACATATCCAAAGCCTAGTCTTCTATTCGAGTAGCTGAAATCCACATTTCCATCTAATCCATCCTCACGTGAATGATAAGTCGTTTCTTTTGAAAAGAAGGCATCACTACACATAGGCACATGCTTTTTGAAAACACTTAAGACAGAATTTTGAACATGAGAGAATGAATGAATATAGCTATTATTGTAATGCAAGCATTTTCCAATGAGTTTTTTGTAAAAAAGTATCTGAGTTTCAGGGGCTAACTCTTGGTTTATTTCCTTGTTATGATGGCTGATGAAATTTGCTATATTTTTAAGGCTAAGAGGCCCACATCCAAACCATGCCGCTATTCTGTGGAAAATGGATGTTTGCTTTAAAGGAACAAATCGCAGGGAGTTTTCATTCAAACTTACCACGTATTTTTGAGAAGAATCGCTTAAAAAATGTTCAAGATGAGTGGTATCAAAATTTATACGCATATCTTAAGTATTACCTTGGTAAATGTATTTTTCTTTATAATGATGAAGAAAGCATGAAGCTATACACGCACATGTATTAAGTCGTTCTGGTCCTGTTCATCTAAATAAACTCTCCATCCGCAGGCAAGGCATACAAAGTCTTCCATTAAAATTGCAAAATTCTGCGCATTCATTTGTTGTAATAAGCCTAAATAATTTAAATCCACACGATATTGATTTTCATTGATGGAGAGGAAAGTTTTAATAGAGGTACGCCTACAAGGAGCTTTTCTTGCAATCCCATTCCTTACACTTTTAGGAATAAAATTATCTCCCTTATAAATCCTAGTAGTTAAAAATATTTTCGAAGCTCCATCAAAAACTTTTATTCCTAGCTCATTTTCATTTAAATGGATGTGTAAGACCTGATCGTGATCTAACTTTTGAAAAACCTTTTTTAAATCCTGCTCAATTATCATAAATTTACCTTAACTTTAAAAGATT
Source organism: Neochlamydia sp. AcF65 (assembly GCF_018342435.1). NCBI lineage: Bacteria > Pseudomonadati > Chlamydiota > Chlamydiia > Parachlamydiales > Parachlamydiaceae > Neochlamydia > Neochlamydia sp. AcF65. Next base: position 3,050 of record NZ_JAEMUE010000002.1, on the reverse strand, counting down.
AAGAAGCAGAAAAATTTACTACTAAGCGATAGAGCCTTTTAATATATTATAATAAATAACACATCTTTATTTCAATTAAACTTTAAATAAACAGCTCTTTTATTAAGAAACCTCTTCTACAGCAATTTTATTAAAAAATAACGCTTTTCTATTTTTTCAAAACTTATTAATTCTTACCGCAAGATAAAAAAAATTTTTTTCTAGTTTTTTATAATAAAGCATTTAGCAACTTTAGGGGTTAGCAAAAACATTCTAGATATTTTTATAAAATTTTTGATTTTATAGAAGAAATACTCAGCAACTTACATGCCATTATTTTATGGTATAGCCCAATCAATAGGCTCTTGCTTTTTGGAACGCAGTATGTCATTGACTTTAGAAAAATGACGGCATCCAAAGAAACCTTGTTGAGCTGCATAAGGCGAGGGATGAGCTGCCATTAAAATGTGATGCTTTTTTTCCTCATGGCTAGCGATGATATGACGGCATTTCTCTTGCGCCGACTTTCCCCATAAGATAAAAATTAAATTTTCTCTGCCATCTACTAAATGTTCAATAACCGCATCGGTAAAACGTTCCCAGCCCTTTCCGTGATGCGACAAGGGTTCCCCTTGCCGAACAGTGAGAGTAGCATTCAATAATAAAACACCTTGTTGGGCCCAATGGATTAAGCACCCATGCTTAGGCATAGGTATTTGGACATCTGCATTAAGTTCCTTAATAATATTTTGCAAAGAAGGGGGAGGACGGACGCCTTCAGGGACGCTAAAAGAAAGTCCATGCGCTTGGCGAGGTCCATGATAGGGATCTTGTCCCATTATAACTACTCTAACCGAGTCATATGGCGTCATGCGAAAAGCATTAAAGACTAATTCACGGGGAGGAAAGACATTAAAACCTTGAAATCTTTCTCGTTCTACAAATGCTTCTAATTCTTGTAAATAGGGCTTTTGTAATTCGTCTTTTAAAGCATTTTGCCAAGACAATCCAAGTTCAAATCCTGTCATAATCTTCTCCTAATTTAAAAGAAATTAACAAACCTTTTCAAATGTCACTAATAAAATTTATAAATTTTCTTTTCTCTATGCTTGTAAGGCTTCTCTTAAGCACTAATCTTTTTGCTAAAAAGTTTTCACGGCCCTCTATCATCTTTTTAAAAACATTGACGATAAAGGAAGAAGGCCTTTATCATATGGCCTTTTAAAGGATACATATGATGAATATAGCTGAAAACAATTTAATTCGTTTTATCAATATATCAAAGAAAAAAGATGGAATTTTTGCCAACTTTAAAGTAAAAGGATTGAGAGGCGGTACTTCCTTTAGTGCTTCCATTTCTGTAGATATAAGTGCTGCTGAAGTAGATCCTACGGATCCTTTGGAAAAAATTATCGAACACTGTGCTCGCATGGCAGTCAGGGATTTCAAAAAAACTGAAATGCAATTCGAAGGCATGACTGCAAATTAATCATTTCTTATCTGAGTGTAGCGCAGCTTGGCTAGCGCACTTGCATGGGGTGCAAGGGGTCGGAGGTTCGAATCCTCTCACTCAGATTCTTATTCTTCTTTACTAAAAATTTTTCTGCTTAAAAGTAAGGCAAAGGCATTAAAGCTTTGTTCTTGAATTATTTGTTCCTGTAGTAGTCTGTTTAAGACATTTCATAGATGGCAGCTTCGTGTAGAATTTTTTTTAACTTTTACCGCACTATGCCCAAGCCCAAGAGGCTTACCAAGCTATAGAAATAATATTATCGGTGGAAACATTAGGCTTTTCAAGCACCCCCTTATCCCTTTATAAGTTAAAAAAAAATATGACCGTGCATGAAGAGATTCTGCTTATGAAGATTTCATTTTCCCCTTTCATGGTAAAATTAGGTAGATTTTTCAAAGCATAGAAGAGTGCTTATACGCTTTCGAGCAACTCTTTATATAATCATATACTTAATAAAAAGCTTGTTTTTACGGATAGAGTCGGCTTGGAAAAAGGTTAATGTCTTTTTCGGTTATGCAGACGTAGGTTCTTTAAAGAGTATTATATTGGAAAGATAAGGATTAAAAATTAAGAAGGGAATAAAATAACACGTGCTAGGGCTGCAAAGCAGGTGGATAAGTAAGGACTTCTTCATATAGCCTTGCTTTATAAGCTTTTTAACTAGCTTATGGCTACTCAAGAAAGAGGTTTGCACGTTAAAGTGATAAAAAGCCCGGTCCCCTACTCATACCTCCGAAAATGCCTATCTAGTTAGTTCAACATGATTTAAAGTATTTTTGCCCTGAGATAATATTTTAGGAGAGTTTTTTATCAAAAAATGCTATATTTTTCTTACAAGTAAATCATTACAAAGCTCTTAATTTCTTGCAAAGTTTACTATGAAACCAAATAAACTAAACAATCAACAAGACCTGCTTTTTAAATTCCGCTTTAGCAATGAACTTAACCAGAATCATCCTCTCGTCCAGCTATCCAAGTTGATTGAATGGAAGCAGCTGGAAGAAGAGTTTGATAAGCTGTTTGTAGAAAATGTAGGCCAGCCAGCTAAGCCTGTAAGGCTAGTTGTAGGTCTCTTTATCTTGCAACACATGTATGGAATTTCTGATGAAAATGTGGTGCATCGATGGGTAGAAAATCCTTATTGGCAATACTTTTGTGGATATGATCACTTCAAGCATGAGCTGCCTATCCATCCTACTTCTTTAATTAAATGGAGAGATAGATTGGGTGAAGCTGGACTTAGTAAAGTCTTACAAGAAACGATTGTAGCAGCTGTTTTGACAGGCGCGGTGAAAAAAAAAGCCTTAAAAAAGTCATTGCCGATACAACGGTGATGCCCAAAGCTATCGCTTTTCCTACCGATGCAAAGCTTTACTTTAAGTCTATTCAGGCGCTTGTAAAAATAGCCAATAATTACAAAATCATTTTGCGACAAACCTATAAGAAGCTAGCCAAAACGGCTTTGTGTATGCGTGCTCGTTATGCTCATGCTCGTCAAATGAAAAGAGCTAAAAGGGAAGAAAAAAGGCTGCATACTTATTTGGGAAGAGTAATTCGG
>NZ_JAEMUE010000001.1:0-3107 GCF_018342435.1 Neochlamydia sp. AcF65 | reverse complement strand
GCCAATTTTAATGAGCGACAGGGCTTCAAGCTTCGCGGCTTTTAAATTGAGTTTCCTTTATTTTTATCACAAATGTCAGATTAAGTCCTATCTATTACAAATTAGATAAATCACTTGAAGGAATCACACCTTTAGAGTTTGATTTTTCCTCTCCAAGGAAAGGCGATAATGTTTATATTATCGGTCACCCTTATGGCCTTCCAGCTAAATTAGCTACCTCTGCAAAAGTTGAAAGTATAAAATCTTATTATTTTGAAACTAATTTATCCGCATTTGCAGGAAATTCAGGGTCTCCTGTGTTTAATAGGATTTCAAAAAAAGTTATTGGAATCTTATTTGCAGGTAACGGAGGTGAATATGGCGTATATTACAATTACGAAGGATTTGGAGAACACAAAGTTAAAGCCCTCCAAGCTTCCCCTCAGCAAATTAAAGCAGGGGGATATGAGAAATGCCAAAAGCTAAATGAAATTAAACTTCCCTCAGAAGTGAGAATAGCGCAATTGGCTCAAGCAGGTAGAGAAAAAAGGACAAAAAAATCTAATCAGCGAGCAATTGAAACAGAAGAATTTACAAGTGATCTAGATTATATGTGTAACAGAGATGCATATTTTGGGGTTTTCCTGTTAAATCTAATTCCATTTCACCCATTTTCTGAGATGAGTAAAAAGATGATAAAAAGTGCTGATAAAGAAGTGAAGATAAGAGTGGATAATATATGGAAAATAAAAAAAATTGAAAATGAGTTAGGTAATAAAGTAAACTTCTTAGAAGCATATTATCTTAATGCGTTCGAAAAAAATGGTAAATTTTCCCAAGAAAGCAAATCCCTTGAATATAAAATTAGTTGCGCCCGGAACTTAAGTGCATATTATTGCCTTCTTTATGCTCAAGAGGATGTTTTAAGTACTAAAGGTTCCTATGATAATCGATTTCAAGAAGTCATTCGCTTAATGGAGATTGAAGAGTCTTTTGAAAGCAAATTTTCTCCTAAAATAATTCTGCGCCTCGCCAAATATGAGATAGAGAAAAAAACTACTTTTTCCGAAAGCCAGCGAGAGCTTATATTAACTTACATGCATAAAAATTATAGAAAAGTTAAGGAAATGAGAATGGAAAAAGTTATTAGCAAGGCTTACTCTAAAAATAAAGAATGAATCCCCTCATTAAAATTTGCTAGAAGAGGATACAGGGGTAATAGCTAGCAGCCTTATTGAATTTCACTATGCAAATTAGTGAGTGTTAGATGGGGGGATTAGTATGCTTTCCTTTAATCCTCTTAGAATTAATGGCTTGGACTAACTCATGCAATAATGGCCTTTCTTACGCTATATTAATAAAAGGAATATATTAAGTGCGAAGAATGTTTGTGCCAATTTAAGTTAACCTAAATTAGAACTCATAAAAATTCGAGGTAGCGGATGAGTGTTAATATTAACGTAAATTTTAATAATGGGCGCTGTTTTTTCAATGGATTTAATAAGATAAATGATATTAATCCCAAGACCCATAGAGCAGGAGTGAATTATTATAGATTCGATATAATTGGATGTATTTTAGAAAAATTAGGCTTTGCTACTAAAATTAACTGTTTTGTCGATAAAAAGCCAACAGTAATTTTTATAAATACAAAAAGCTTTTTGAAATGGAGGGAGCGGCACTCCCAGGATGAATACATAACTTTTAAGGCCCCAGATTTAATAGAGGCAGTCCCTGAAATAATGGAAAAGTTTGAAAAAAGATCACAAAAAGTCTTAAATTTCGGAAATGATTTTGAGGGATCTATAAAATATATTATTAAGAGTTATAACATACTTTCATATGAAGAAGTTATTGCTAAGGCAGAAAAAGAGTTTCTTAATGATGTAGACAAGCAAAGTAAAATAAACCTTCTTAAAGAAACTCTTGACAGATCAGATTATAAGCATTCTTATGCCATGAAAGAAAGACCTGAGATTATAATTACTTTAGGAGTAGACCCTCTATTTTTAGAAAAATTTTTGGGGGCACTTCCTGGAATAAAGTTATGTGGGCTTAAATAAATCCTAATAATAAGTAGATACTATATCACTCCCAAGTGTGGCCTTAATGCTTTTTTGAGGTAACTACAAAATTTAACCTAGTCGGATGTTTTAATTGGTCTGCTAGTTTGTAGCTGAGCGATGTATAGGAAGTTCGGCTATAATCTTGCAGACCTCAACCTTTTAATATTTATCCCCAACCTCAAGTTAGCCTTGTCTATTAAATATATTTAAGCATGGTACAACTTAATTTAATCTCGGAAATCACAGTCCGAAATCTCTTTTAATATCTTTCCATTTAACGGTGCCATGCTTTTTAATATCTTCGTCTACACGTTATGCTACTTCGATATCACGCTCATCGTCTAGGGCCTCTAGCATTTCTAAATCTTCGATAGGCGCTATGGCGGCCAAATCTTTACCCTTATAAGTTAAAATATAGCGATAAGGAAAAAATGCTACATGATTGACGATTGCTTTTAGGTCAATCCAGGCTTGAGAAAAGGTTTTTCTAGTATTCATATTCTTACCTCTTAACGCTTATTAACAATGTTTCCATTTGTACAAATGTTAATCAATAGCGGAATTAAAACATGCGAGAAGCTAAAATGGCATATTATATTTCATCAAAGTAAAAAACAGAAGAGAATATAAAATGACTGCCTTTAAGCTAAGTAACTAATTACATTACTATTGAACAAAAAATATTCATTGTCAAATTCTGCACTTCACGTTTCAAATGCAAAATTTTTATCCATTTAAGATTCGCGGTTAAGAGATTTTTTAAAATGAATTCTTAGCAAATTGATGATAAAGAATTATTTTATCTTCCGATAGAGACTTGGTAACAAGTAATTAATTAAAAAAATTTATAGGGTAGTTGCAAATGATAAAGGGGAAATGTAACAAAAGCTCTGCCTTTTAGCAGGACTTAGGTTTAAATTTAGAATACTTCATTAAACCTTATCAAGGGAAGGAGCGTTATAACCCACATTCCGCAAGTTAATTTCCATTAGCATATAATTTCTGAAAAGGAGGGCCTAAAACCTGCAAAATATGCCTCATATTAGGAGTTAAATTAAGGAT